>NZ_CAKLCK010000016.1:0-65216 GCF_921292965.1 Allocatenococcus thiocycli | reverse complement strand
AAAAGTCGTGGGTGCGGTATCCAGTTTTCGCTTACGTGACGAGATCAGTGAGCTAACAGAACAGTTATCTCAGACGAAGGAATACGCGGAACTGTTGCGTTCGCAGACGCATGAGCACAGAAACAAGCTCAACACCATTAGCGGGCTTGTCCAAATGGGGGAGCTTGATGCTGTGCAAAAACTGATAGGCCAAGAGACCGCGCACTATCAAGCGATGATCGAGTTTTTGCGCGACACGATAAAAGATCCTCTGATTGCGGGTATGTTGTTGGGAAAAACAGAACGTGCTCGAGAGCTTGGTTTAAATCTGGTTGTGGAAGAAGGGAGCCGCTTAGAGCCGCTACCTGAATGGTTGAACGCTGAGGACTTGGTGACCATTTTGGGTAACTTAATTGATAACGCTTTTGATGCGACGTTATCGACGATTCGTGAAGAGTCGACCGTGGCGATTGAACGACGTGACATCGAGGTATCGCTGAGTGACTACGGTAACGAAGTGATCATGGAAGTCAGCGATCAGGGCTGTGGGCTGCCAGAAAACATTGAACCACAAACACTTTTCAAAAAGGGCATTTCAACAAAAGCACTCCATAATCGCGGTGTGGGGTTGCACTTGGTCAATCAACTCGCCACACGCTATCACGGTCATGTTGAGATGCTGCCGAATACGCACTATGGAACGAGAATAACCGTGTATTTGCCTAAGGAAGAACAAATATGAAGACGGCAACGCGTGTCATGATCATCGAAGATGATCTCGCTATTGCAGAACTCCACCATAAATACCTCAGCCAATTGTCTGGCTTAGAGGTGGTGGGCATAGCCACAACGCGAATGGAAGCAGAAATGCAATTGGAGATACTCAAACCCGATTTACTACTGATGGATGTGTATCTACCAGATGGGACAGGGCTGGAGATCCTGAATACCTTACGTGCTAAAAATCAAACTTGCGACGTCATTCTGATTACCGCAGCAAGGGACGTTGATACGCTGCAAACAGCAATGCGTGGTGGAGTTGTCGACTACCTGCTTAAGCCGATTATGTTTCCGAGGTTAGAGGTAGCCCTGAAAAAGTATCTTGCGCAGCGTGAGCGTTTTGATGTCGCTGGTAGCCTGGATCAGAGTCAGGTTGATAAGATGTTTCAGTCTAACAATATTGCTGAAACAGGCGCAAAACGTCTGCCAAAAGGGATTGATAGTGTGACGCTGGATAAAATCCGAGACTTGTTCCCGGGTGAAGAAATGCTCACTGCGGATGAGGCTGGAGAAAAAATCGGAGCCAGTCGAACCACGGCAAGACGATATCTGGAATACTTAATTAGCTCTGGTGAATTAGAGGCTGATTTAAATTACGGCACAGTGGGGCGTCCTGAGCGCTGTTATAAGAAAGTGACAAGGTAACCTATTCTGGCCAGTTAGATCGTCAAAAACGGTGGCATTGAAGCCACCGTTTTTTATTTCAAAGTTGAAACCTTGCCAGAGAACTAAAACTTGTACTCTAACTTGGCTTCAACAGAGCGCTCTGCGCCAAACCAGCAGTTACTTTTGTCATAGCAAGAGTAGTACTCTTTATCAAACAGGTTGGATGCAGACAGCGTAGCCACGGTACCTTCAAGTGATTTAGACACAGAAGAGAAGTCGTAGCTTGCGGAGACATCTACCAGTGTATAATCCGCAACTTGCTCACTATTCTGTGCGTCCATTTGCGACTCTCCAACATAGCGAGCGCCTGCGCTGGTTTGTAGCCCGGACAACGCGCCTTCAAAGTAGTAATTTGCCCACAGCGATGCCATTTGCTCTGGCACCCAGACAGGAGTTTTACCTTCTTGACCGTAATAACTGTCTTCGGTGATCTCCATGTCAATGTAGGTGTAGTTAAGCGTTAAGTCTGCTTGTGGCGTTGCCTGCCATTTTGTTTCTAACTCGGCACCTTGAGAGACGACTTCACCCGCTTGATAATTTGGCGCATAAGGGTTGTTCGGGTCGTTCAAGATGGTATTTTTCTTGGTGATATGAAAGAGCGCTAAGTTGCCCGAAATGTTACTTCCCCATGGTGCATATTTAAAGCCCAGCTCCCATTGATGCCCTGTTGAAGGCTCAAATGCATTGCCATTCGCATCTGCTCCGGCAATTGGTTCGAAACTTTCGGAGTAGGTCAGGTAAGGAGACATTCCGAAATCAAGTTCGTATAGACCGTCAACACGGAAAGCAACATTGGTGTCATCCAGCTTTTCTTTGCTGTTAGAGATAGAACCAAGGTAATCACTGGTGGTATCCGTATCTGACTCGTACTTATCCCAACGTAGACCAGCAATCATTACTAGTTTGTCGTAACGCGCTTGGTTCTGGAAATAGACACCAATCTGCTTGGTCTGAATATCAAGATTTTGTTGATATTGGAAATTCAGAGTATTCCTATCAATTTGATTGTGGTCAGGATTAAAAATGTCCTGTGTCAGGGAGTAGTCGAGCGTATCTTTGTACTTCACATCCGAGTCTAAGTATTGATAGTCCAAACCAAAAAGCAGGTTATGTTCCCAGTTGCCAGCCTTGATAAAGCCTGACAACTGGTTATCGACAACAAATGACGTTGATTCTTAATCGGTGAGGTAGGCGTTTCGTCCAACGGTGCGGTTATCAGCAGCGAGGGCACTGTTATAGGTGTTTTCCTGATACGCGTCCGCTGTCATGTAGCGAGCATTTTGCAAAAACTGCCAGCTATGGTTGAAGTCATGCTGAATTTTATATCCCAGCATAAGAACTTCACGTTCGTATGTGTTCCAGTTCTCATCGCCTAAGTAAGTGTTCGGAGACATTGAACCGAGTGGGTTATTTGACGCCGAACCCGCAGCTGGTACCGTGGTATATATTCCTGCAGAAGGGTCGTTCTGATAGTAGACATTTACATTCACCAGCGTGTTTTCGGTCGCTTGCCAGTTGAATGAAGGAGCGAGAACGTAGCGCTCATCCTCAGAAGTATCGGCCTGTCCGTCCTGCTGTTTGGCCAAGCCGACCAAGCGATAATCCACGTCAGAGTCGCCTAATTGTCCAGTTGTGTCGAAACTCACCTCTTTTAGATGATTAGAACCAGTTCTTATGGCGAGACTATTTTCAGGTTCGGACTGTGGCGTTTTAGCAATGATATTCACCATGCCACCTGGCGGGATGTTTCCGTACAGAACCGACGTTGGCCCTTTGAAAACCTCAATCTGCTCCAATGCCACGGCATCAATTTGTGGCTGAAGGTTCCAGCCATTGAAGAGTAGGGGAAGACCATCGTAAAAATTGGTGTAATTAATGAAACCACGAATATTAAACAGATCGAGACGAGAAACGGCCCCTCCGCGCAGTTCCGTATTGACGCCGGACGCGTAACGCAACGCCTCACTGATGGTACTGACACCACGTACATCCATTTCTTCTTTGGTAAGTATGGTGATCGCCTGAGGCGTTTCTTCTGGTGCTAGTGCCGTTTTTGTTGCGGTATTGCGGTAGGTTTCGCCAAGTACAGTGATGGTCTCGTATTGTGATTGGCTTTCATCGGCGATGACAGAGCCAGAGACAAGTGCAGAAACAACAACAGCGAGGGCTGAGCGTTGAAATCGGGCTGGGCATTTCATATCTATTCCACTACTTTTTATTTGATAATGATTGTTATTTGTATTCTATAGGCAGGGGAAAGAGAAAAGTTAACAATTTGGTGCAAAGATAGTGTTGTCACTGCGTGTTGCAGCAAATCTTTACTTTGAATCTGAGGGTTTTACCGGGAGCCAGTATTGCATTTGAGCGTCTTCACTTTCAGGTTGGTAGTCTCTGGGATAAATTTCCAGTTCGTACCCATCGATGCCACGGTAGTTTGAGTTCGGCAGCCAATGATGGATAAACCATTCCAGGGTCTGCGCTAACTTGGAAGCTTTGCCATTGTGAGTGATAACGGCGTAGCTTTGTTGTGGGACAAACAAAGAATCCAACGGAGAAAAAGTCTCATCACTGCTGTTGAATACTTGATCATTTTCGAATGGGTACCCCGCCCAATATTCCAGTTGAGAACAACTTGCATGAGTATTCGTCACGTCAATGACGCCAAGACAAGCATCTTGATAGAGATGATCTTTGACTGAAAAAAGACGGTCCCATAGTTTGGGCACGATCCATTGAAAATCTGGCTCGGAGGAGAACAGGCCATTGATGGACTGGTGAACACCTCTTAGGTAAAACGCCGGTTTTGTTTCAATTCTTACATCGGCAAAGTGAGCATCTAGTCTTGAAGCTTCGGGGGCAAACACCAAACTCAGAGGCTGCCTAAGGCCAGATAACTGCTGTTTTTGGCGATACTCTCTGGGGCTTACAGAGAACATTTGTTTGAAAGCGCGGCTAAAGGCATTTTCTGAAGTAAAGCCGAGATCCATCGCGATATCCAGCGAGCGTTCAGAACTACTGACCAGGCGCTCGGCGGCGTAGCTTAATTTTAGTTCTCTAACGTAATGAGCTACTGACATTCCCGTGTGTTGCTGAAAAACTCGTTGTAATTGCCATCGGGACCAACAACTTTGCTGCGAAAGGTGATCAACATTCAGAGGCATTTCCAAATTGTTATGGATGTAATCAAGCACATTCTGAATACGGTTTATGGGGTGTGTGCGGGTTACGCCAGCATTCATTGCGTTATCGTTGTAGGTAGACATGCGCTATATTATCTATTATTGAGAATGATTATCAACAATGATTAAAGGTAAATGATAAGTGTCATGATCAAAGTAACTACTGCTTTGATTATTAAAAGAATAATTTTTGCTCACTTTTGAGTTTTTACTCAAATTGCGGGTGGTTCTGGATAGAGATTTTTTATATATAAAATACAATGAGTTAACCGTTTTTCTGCAACTTATTTAAACGTTTGCACTGGCAAGTGTTGATGTAAATCAAATTGTCGTAGACAATACTGCACCGTGTCGGACTCTCCTTAACCTAAGTGACGGAGGGCTCCTTGACCTAAATGACCTCAGCAAGTCGTGCTTTGAAGTGGTAAACGAGCATCACTTATTGAGGTTCTTTGGGCCTAATTTGACTTACCTATCAACGTAATAGGTAAGAGCAATTTTCTATTTTGAAGTGCCATTGATAGGGTAGGCAAATCCTTGAGCCATATCCTGGCACACAATAAGTACCTCGTTTTTAAGGGAAAGATGATGGTAATACCAGAAAACAGCAGCATCGTTATTTTTGGTGCTTCAGGCGATCTTACATACCGTAAGTTAATTCCTGCTTTATACCACCTTTATGCGAATAAGCAGCTTCCAGATAACTTTGCGATTCTGGGCGTAAGTCGAACTGAATACAGTGATGAATCTTATCGTGAAAAGCTGAAGAAATCGCTTCAGGAGATGGAAAAAACAGAGCCAGAAACGCTTAATGCATTTATTAACCATCTGCACTACCAAGCAATCAATACCTCTGACACCCAAGATTACGGCAAGTTGGTGACTCGTTTAGATCAACTAGCCATCGACTACAAGCTAGAGCAGCGTAATACGCTTTTCTATCTAGCGACCCCTCCAAGCTTATACAGCGTGATCCCGGCAAGTCTTGCAGCGCATGGTTTAAACAGCGAAGAAGATGGCTGGAAACGTCTGATCATCGAAAAGCCTTTCGGTTACGATCTAGAATCAGCCCGTATTCTGGACAAAGAAATCCACGAGCATTTCCAAGAGCATCAAATCTACCGAATCGACCATTACTTAGGTAAAGAAACGGTTCAAAACCTGCTTGTTTTCCGTTTCTCAAATGCGATGTTTGAGCCTCTGTGGAACCGTAACTTCATTGATTACGTCGAAATCACAGGTGCAGAATTCCTTGGTGTAGAAGAGCGTGGCGGTTACTACGATAACTCGGGTGCCGTTCGCGATATGTTCCAAAACCACTTGCTACAAGTATTAGCGATGGTGGGTATGGAGCCGCCAGCACAAATCAATGCTGATTCGATGCGTGATGAAGTCGTTAAGGTACTTCAGTGTTTGAAACCTCTGGATGAAGAAGCACTTCGTAATGATCTTGTTCTAGGTCAGTACACGGCATCTGATGTTCGTGGTCAGCACCTACTGGGCTACCGTGAAGAAAACGGCGTCGCTGATGACTCTCGTACCGAGACTTACATCGGTCTGAAAGCACACATCAACAACTGGCGCTGGAACGGTGTTCCTTTCTACGTGCGCACAGGTAAACGCCTGCCAACGCGCGTAACAGAAGTGGTTATCCACTTTAAAGCGACACCACACCCAGTGTTTGGCCAAAATGCACCAGAAAACAAACTGATCATCCGTATTCAGCCAGACGAAGGCATCCAGATGAGTTTCGGTTTGAAAGAACCAGGTGCAGGCTTTAAGGCCAAAGAAGTGAAGATGAACTTCCACTACACTTCTCTAGAAGAAACGCAAATGCTGACGGCTTACGAGCGTTTGCTGCTTGACTCACTAAACGGTGACGCGACATTGTTTGCTCGTAGCGATGCGGTTGAAGCGTGCTGGCAGTACGTGCAGCCAATTCTGGACTTCAAACAAGACCCGCAATCACTCTTTGGATACGCATGTGGTACGTGGGGCCCTAAAGAGTCGGATGACTTGCTACAGCGCGATGACCGTGCTTGGCGTTTCCCATGTAAAAACTTAACAGATACGGACTACTGTGAACTATGATCAACCATAAGATCTATCAAACAGCAGAACAGGTAGTAGAAAGCCTAGCAAACGACATGAAAGCGTTTAGCGAAATGGGCCGACCTGTTCACATCTCGCTTTCAGGTGGTAGCACGCCAAAAATGCTGTTTAAACTTCTAGCATCGGATGCTTACGCGACGTCAGTTCAATGGCAAAACCTGCACTTCTGGTGGGGTGATGAGCGTTGTGTTGCTCCTGATGATGCAGAAAGTAACTATGGCGAAGCGAACGCACTTCTTTTTAGCCAAGTAAACTTGCCTGCTGAGAACATCCACCGCATCCGTGGTGAAGATGATCCACAAGCTGAAGCTGAGCGATTTGCAAAAGAAATGCTGGATGCGATCCCGTCTCTACACGGTGCTCCAGTATTTGATTGGATCTTGCTAGGCGTTGGTGCGGACGGTCACACGGCATCTCTGTTCCCAGGTCAAACCAACTATGACGACACAAACTTGTCTGTCATTGCATCGCATCCTGAATCTGGTCAGCTTCGCGTGTCGAAAACAGCGCGCGTTCTGGAAGCAGCAAAACGCATCAGTTACTTGGTACTTGGCGCAGGTAAAGCGGATATCGTTGAAGAGATTAACAACTCACCTGCAGAAGAATTGCCATATCCGGCAGCGAAGGTCCAGTCAAAAGCTGGCCTGACTGAGTGGTATTTAGATTTAGACGCAGCAGCAAAAATTGCTAAATAAGCTGCTCGTCAATAGAACACAATTGGAGAGAAACAATGAAAGGTGATATCGGTGTAATTGGCCTTGCGGTAATGGGTCAGAACCTTATCCTAAACATGAACGACCACGGCTTTAAAGTTGTGGCTCACAACCGTACTGCAGCTAAAGTAGACGAGTTTCTGGAAGGCCCAGCAAAAGGCACTAACATCGTTGGCGCATACTCTCTTGAAGAGCTAGTAGAAAAGCTAGAAGCACCACGTAAAGTAATGCTGATGGTTCGTGCAGGTGACGTTGTAGATAAGTTCATCGACGCGCTAGTTCCTCTGCTAGACAAAGGCGACATCATCATCGACGGTGGTAACACTAACTACCCAGATACAAACCGTCGCGTTGCAGCACTACGTGAAAAAGGCATCCACTTCATCGGTACTGGTGTATCTGGTGGCGAAGAAGGCGCACGTTTTGGTCCATCTATCATGCCTGGTGGCGCACCAGAAGCTTGGGAAGCGGTTAAGCCTATCTTCCAAGGTATCTCTGCGAAAACTGACGCTGGCGAGCCTTGCTGTGACTGGGTTGGTAACGATGGTGCAGGTCACTTCGTTAAGATGGTTCACAACGGTATCGAATACGGCGACATGCAGCTGATCACTGAAGCTTACCAGTTCATGAAAGACGGTCTTGGTATGTCTGCAGACGAGATGCAAGCTGTATTTGCTGACTGGAACAAAACTGAGCTAGACAGTTACCTGGTAGAAATCACAGCTGACATCCTTGGCTACAAAGATGAAGACGGTGAAGCGCTAGTTGAGAAGATCCTGGACACGGCTGGCCAAAAAGGTACAGGTAAATGGACGGGTATCAACGCACTAGACCTAGGTATTCCTCTAACGCTTATCTCTGAGTCTGTATTCTCTCGTTGCCTGTCTGCACTGAAAGACCAACGTGTTGAAGCTGAAAAACTATTCGGCAAGACAATCACTCCAGTTGAAGGCGACAAGCAAGAGTGGGTTGACGCACTACGTCAAGCGCTTCTGGCGTCTAAGATCATCTCTTACGCTCAAGGCTTTATGCTAATGCGCGAAGCGTCTAACGAAAACGGCTGGGACCTAAACTACGGTAACGTTGCTCTTATGTGGCGTGGTGGTTGTATCATCCGTTCTGCGTTCCTAGGCAACATCCGTGATGCATACGAAGCGAACCCAGATCTAGCGTTCCTAGGCTCTGATGATTACTTCAAAGGCATCCTACAAAACAGCCTGGTAGCGTGGCGTAAAGTTGCAGCTAAGTCTCTAGAAGCAGGCATCCCAATGCCATGTACGACTTCTGCGCTAACTTTCCTAGACGGTTACACAACAGCTCGTCTACCTGCTAACCTGCTTCAAGCTCAACGTGACTACTTCGGTGCTCACACTTACGAGCGTATCGACCGTGAACGTGGCGAATTCTTCCACACTAACTGGACTGGTACAGGCGGTGACACAGCGTCTACAACTTACGACGTTTAATACGTTTTAAGTACACTGACACTATCTAAATGGATGCCCAAGTGGCATCCATTTTGTGTTGGAAAAACCAAGGCGAGAGTCTTCAGGCACTCTTTCCTTTAGTGTGACTTTTAGGGTGGAGAAATTTATCTTTTAAGTACAGGATTACGCTGACAACCAGAGCTGCAGCGGAGACCGTAAATAACGCATACATGCTCAGAATCCAAGCGAGTGTGGCGGTCAAAAACGCAATAAAAGAAAACATTCTGCTAAATGACATCACATGACCTAGCTTGTTACTTTTCATAACGCCTCCCAAATTTTAGTGGGTAGAGTCAAGAGAGCTCTCACTTCATTGTGATTGTCTCCATTTCTTTGCTTTAGCGCCTAAAAAAACAGCTAAATATTTCTCAAAAAAGGTTGAATGTTGAACCTGTAGACAAAATTTTCATTGAAATGAAGAGATATGCAGGGCAAGTGTACTTTCAATCCAGAGCAAAACTCATCCTTTACGTCTGGGCGTTGAGGCATATTTTTTCTTTTTGAGACAATAAGTTGCTGCCAAACAAGTAATAAGAACCGTTATCACGCTATCTGTTATTAGTGCTATTACTCTGACAGTCGTATTAGGTAAGCCCTTGAACTACGCCCGGAATATCCTCGTAAATGGAGGATGTGTCACTTTTAAATACACACTATCTTCAACATCAGCCACAAGCCGCCAGAGAAAGCCGTTTTCACGGTTCTATTTGTAGAGGCTTAAAGGCAACAATCACAACTCATTGAGGTTCTCAAGATGACTCTTAACAAGTACTTTGTTTTCAACCCTGCCAAATTAGAGCAGGACACTCAAAAGAACAATAAAGTGGTATCTGAAAAGGAAACTCAACGTCAGGCATTGGTTAAACAGGCACAACAAGCTGGCGGACTCTAACGCCAACGATAAAAAAGAAAGAGCACCCATTGCGGGTGCTCTTCAAAACGCCTTCATAGCCATCATTAACGATGATTGATTATTTAATCATTCCCATGCTCTTCAGTTTCCGATAAATCGTATTCCGGCTCACACCGAGCATACGAGATGTCTTACTGATGTTCCCTTGATTTGCCTGGTAGGTTTTCACCAGTTTGTCTTCGACTGTAGTACGTATATCCGTAGTGGGTTCTGCGATTGCCTGTTGTTGCATCTGGCTAAGTTTCTTAGATAAGTGAGTTGGGACATGAGCAAGCTCTAACACCGCCTCACCTTGTGCCATTAGTGCAGAAACTTTTATCAGGCTATCGAGCTCTCGCAAATTACCCGGCCACGAATATGAGAGCAGCAGAGATAATAGGTGAGGGCATAAGTGTTGATTTGGTTCCGCATGTCGGCGGTGAAGACTTTCAATCAGCTTTTGCTTGTCTTGTCGCTCTTCCAATCTAGGTAACTCGATGATCAGCCCATTCAGTCGATAATATAAATCTTGTCGGAACTCGCCCTGTTCAACCAAGGCTTCAAGATCTTTATGTGTTGCTGCAATAATCTGAGTATCCACCTGAACGCTTTGATTGGACCCAACAGGAAGTACGGTTTTGTCCTGAAGTACATGTAGAAGGCGGCTTTGTGCAGCGATTGGTAAGTCAGCAATTTCATCGAGAAATAGTGTCCCTTTGTGCGCTTGACGGATCTTACCCTGATAGCCTTTGCTGTTTGCCCCGGTAAAGGCTCCCGCAACATAGCCAAACAACTCGGATTCAATGAGATCTTTAGGCAGTGCACCACAGTTGACTGCTACCAGAGGGCCGCTTTTTCGCTGGCTATTTTTATGCAGCGCTTTCACAAACTCGTTTTTACCGACGCCAGTTTCACCCAGTATCAATAAACTGATGTCTTTATCGATAACGCGGTTTGCTTGTTGCCAACAGTGTTCAACTTTAGCGTCACCAAAATGAAGATCACTGGAGGCACTTAAGGAGCGGGACTGGATTTTTGTTTTTGAGAGTGGTGCAGTTTTGAATACGATAGGTTGGTCTGAGTTCTGGTGAGACAGAATTTCCTCTAATGATTGACCCACTACTGTGCTGCGATCGAGTAACTGAGAGGCGACTTGGTTGTGTGCCAAAATTTCACCTGCTTCGTCGGCGATAATTATGCCTTGCCAGCCGCTGTTTAAGAGATTTTTGTCGCAGGCTAAATCGACCCGAATATGACCACTTGGAATCTGATTTAGCATCTGGTTTTCGACCAGCTGAACCATATTCTGCACTAACACTTGAGTGGACAGATCATGCTTTTCCTGTTCGCTGGTAATGTCTAAGACCCCAAGGAGCCTACCTAGGTGATCGAATATAGGATTTGCAGAGCAACTGATGAAACGATGGTGCTGAATAAAGTGTTGATCGCCAATTACCGAGACTGGTTTAGCCTCAATCAAAGCAGTGCCGATGGCATTGGTGCCTTTCAGCTTTTCCTGCCAACAGGCACCTGAGCTAAGGGCAATTTCGGTCAGCTTCTCTCTAAATCTAGGTTTTCCCCAGCTACCAATGATCACGCCATCTGCATCCGTAAGAATCAGTCGACTATTACTGTGTGCGAAAATTTGGTTAAACAGAGGCAGCGCAAATTGCTTAACTGCATCGAGCAGAAAATTCAATTGGTGACGTCTGTCCTTAAGTGTCGCCGAGTTGACACGGACATCTTCAGGGAGTCGGCGCTGTTTTAGACCCGCTTGTTCACTTCTAAGCCAAGAAGTCGAAAGCCAATTGTTATCCGTAATAGGTTGAATTTCCATGACTGTACCATTTTGTCACAGTGAGCATGTGCCATTTTGGAACACTTGAACACTGGTGTTCACACCATACATCTATTCAAACAACACTCACTTAATTTGTTATCGCTTGGTAATCATAGTGTTACATTTAATTAACAACAAGTGTGTCTTACTTGGCCTGTGACTTGCGTATTACTCTTCGTTAACAGTGACTATGACACTGTCAGAAAAACAAAGTGTTTCAAACACTAACTGAACGAGAAACAAAAGGAAGAGTTATGATTTACGCACAACCAGGTAGTGAAAATGCCATCGTGAACTTCAAATCACATTACGACAACTTCATCGGTGGAGAGTGGGTGAAACCGACAGGAGGAGAGTACTTCGACAATATTTCTCCAATTAACGGAAAGCCGTATTGTAAAGTGGCTCGCTCAGGTGAAGCAGATATCAATTTAGCATTGGATGCAGCACACAACATCAGAGAAAAGTGGGCGAAAACAAGCGCTGCAGAGCGTTCTAATCTTCTTTTAAAAATTGCAGATCGTCTTGAACAGCACATTGAAGAGCTAGCGTTGGTAGAGACATGGGAAAACGGTAAACCGATCCGTGAAACACTGGCAGCAGACATCCCACTTGTTGTCGACCATTTCCGTTACTTTGCAGGTTGTATTCGAGCTCAGGAAGGCAGCGCCGCTGAAATTGATGAGACAACGGCAGCGTACCACTTTCCAGAACCGATCGGTGTGGTCGGTCAGATCATTCCTTGGAATTTCCCAATCTTGATGGCGGCATGGAAACTTGCGCCAGCGTTAGCAGCAGGCTGCTGTGTGGTACTCAAACCTGCAGAGCAAACGCCAACGTCGATTTTGGTTCTGATGGAAAAAATCGCTGATTTACTTCCACCAGGCGTAGTGAACGTGGTAAATGGTTATGGCTCAGAGGCGGGTCAGGCACTGGCAACCAGTAATCGCATCGCTAAACTGGCATTTACAGGTTCAACGCAAGTCGGCAACCACATTCTAAAATGTGCAGCCGATAACCTGATTCCTTCTACCGTTGAGTTGGGTGGTAAATCACCAAACATCTACTTCCCAGATGTGTTTGATCATGAAGATGAGTTTGTCGACAAATGTATCGAAGGGACACTGTTGGGCTTCTTTAACCAAGGCGAAGTATGTACCTGTCCATCACGTGTGTTGGTTCATGAGTCGATCTATGACAAGTTTGTCGCTAAAGTGGCCGAACGAGCGAAGTTAATCAAGCAAGGCAACCCGTTAGATACAGAGACTCAAGTTGGCGCACAAGCCTCACAAGAACAGTTCGATAAGATTCTGAGCTACCTAGAAATTGGCCGTCAAGAGGGCGCGCGAGTTGTCTTTGGCGGTGATGCTGCGAAACAAGAGGGTGATCTGGAGCAAGGCTACTACATTCAACCAACGCTATTGGAAGGTCACAACAAGATGCGCGTTTTCCAGGAAGAGATTTTTGGACCTGTTATCGCGATTACGACTTTCAAAGACGAAGCTGAAGCACTTGCGATTGCTAACGATACTGAGTACGGCTTAGGTGCAGGTGTTTGGACGCGTGATCAAAACCTAGCTTACCGTATGGGTCGTAACATTGAAGCGGGCCGCGTTTGGATCAACTGTTACCATGCGTACCCAGCTCACGCAGCGTTCGGTGGTTACAAGAAGTCGGGTATTGGACGTGAAACGCACAAGATGATGTTGGGTCATTACCAAAACACCAAGAACTTACTGATCAGCTACAGCGTCGATCCACTAGGGTTCTTCTAATTAACTTCTTCTAATCAGAAAATGCCCCAGTAACTAAGAAAAAGCAGTATTAACTCAAGCCCCGTACATTCGGGGCTTTTTGTTATCAATTAATAAATTTGTTGTATACAAACATGTAAACGAATTTTATATGCTGTGAACTCATGCATAATCAATCGATTAACGCTTGCTATACTTGAACCGTCACAAACAAAAGGAAAAAGGATGTTCAATGTTAAAGTTTAAGCAAGTTGCAATAACCGCATCTCTTGCGGCACTGAGTGCGAGCTTCTCTGTCGCTGCTGAAGACACCTTCGTAACGATTGGTACGGGTGGGGTCACTGGGGTTTACTATCCAACGGGTGGTGCAATCTGTCGTCTTGTGAACAAGTCACGTGCTGACCATGGAATTCGTTGTTCTGTTGAAAGTACCGGTGGTTCTATTTACAACATTAATACGATCCGTTCCGGTGAATTAGATTTGGGTATCGCTCAGTCAGACTGGCAATATCATGCTTACAACGGTACCAGCCAATTTTCGGATGCAGGCCCTTTCAAAGAACTACGCGCGGTATTCTCTGTTCACCCTGAACCATTCACTGTCGTTGCACGTAAAGATGCCAATATTAATTCGTTTGATGATTTGAAAGGCAAACGTGTGAATATTGGTAACCCTGGTTCAGGACAGCGCGGTACGATGGAAGTTCTGATGAAAGAGTACGGCTGGACAAATGATGACTTCAAACTGGTTTCTGAGCTGAAAGCCTCTGAGCAGTCTAAAGCACTTTGTGATAACAAGATTGATGCGATGGTTTATACCGTTGGTCACCCAAGTGGTGCGATAAAAGAGGCGACCACTTCATGTGATAGCAATATCGTAGAGATTGAAGGCGAACACGTTGCTAAGCTGATTGCCGATAATAGTTTCTATCGTGTCGCAACGGTTCCAGGTGGTATGTACCGTGGAACTGAAAAAGATGCTCACACATTTGGTGTGGGTGCTACGTTTGTCTCTTCAACAGCAGTACCAGAAGATGTGGTCTACAACGTTGTGAAAGCGGTGTTTGAAAACTTTGATGACTTCCGCCGTCTTCATCCTGCATTCGCTAACCTGAAGAAAGAAGAAATGGTGAAGGATGGTCTTTCAGCACCACTTCATCCAGGTGCATTGAAGTACTACAAAGAAGTTGGATTGATTAAATAAAGTCCAAACTTACAATACACAGAGCGCCATCGATTTGATGGCGCTTTTTTGTTTGAGGGGGTTAGATTATGCGTAGATATCAATGAAAAAGTAGACGGTGATGGCCGTTGAAAAAAGTGCCACAAAATTGCGAACGTGATTTGGATTCAGTTGACGTGACACGCGGGCTGCGAGATAGCCGCCCACTAACGTACCTGCCATGACGACACTTCCTTTGCTCCAGTCGATAGAGCCATTCGCGACAAAAACAACGATAGCGACCAGTGAAACAGAGGTCGATACAAGCAGCTTCAATCCGTTCATTAAATTGATGTCCTGATGACCTGCGATCACCAGGTAACTCAGTACGATCACACCTAATCCCGCATTAAAAAATCCACCGTACGCAGCGACTCCAACTAAAAGAATGCCTAATGCGATTGCACCTAAAATACCGGCGTGTTTATGATCTTTGGTTAAGGCTTTTATTGCCCTAGTTAAACGTGAGCCAAAGATAAACAGTAAGGTGGCAAACAACAGCAGCCAGGGAATCGCTTCCAAAAACACGGACTCAGGAATATTCAGTAACAGGTAGGCACCAATGCCACCGCCTATAAGGCTTAAGCTGATGGTAAACAGCAACTCTTGCTTATTCTTGAGGATCTCTTCTCTAAATCCTATTGCACCACTGATGTAGCCAGCACAAGAGGCATAGGTGTTAGTGGCATTTGCGATAACGGGAGGAACACCCACTGCCATCAGCGCAGGAAAAG
This sequence comes from Allocatenococcus thiocycli, assembly GCF_921292965.1. NCBI lineage: Bacteria > Pseudomonadati > Pseudomonadota > Gammaproteobacteria > Vibrionales > Vibrionaceae > Allocatenococcus > Allocatenococcus thiocycli. The sequence goes on along the minus strand of NZ_CAKLCK010000016.1, from coordinate 49,858 downwards.
TGACAAAACTGCCACCTCCGGCAATAGAATTCATGATTCCTCCAATCACTCCGGCAGCGAATAACAACGTCAGTTCCAGCAGCATAAGTCTTCCTTGATTTTTGTTTTTATGTTTTATTTTTAAGGCGTTAACCCTACTGAACTTGATGCAAGAAAGATAGTAGCGAAAGGTCAAAGAAAAAAGCCACCGAGCTGGTGGCTTTTAGGAGTCAATCATGGGTATAAACTTTATTGTTCAACTTTTACTGGTTGAGCTCGTAGTTTCTGGAACAGTTTTACAAACAGTGGGCTGCCTAGTACCAGTACTGCCAATACCGTAAAGGTTAGAGTAATAGGACGCTCCCACAAGAAACTCAACTCACCATCCGATATCATTAATGCTCGACGTAAGTTCTCTTCCATTAAACCGCCAAGGATGAAACCAAGCAGTAACGGTGCGAGAGGGAAGTTCGCTAATCGGAGTGCGATAGCAGCCATCGCCACAAGTAGCATCACAAACACATCCATGGTATTGAACGAAACCAGGTATACGCCGGTGATTGAGAAGAACAAAATCATCGGAAGTAGAACTGTTCTTGGTACCGCCAGTAGTTTCGAGATGTACGGAATCAGTGGCAAGTTCAGAATAACCAGTACGATGTTTCCAAAGTACATAGAGATAATCACTGACCAGAATACATCCGGGTGTTCAACAAACAGGCGAGGACCTGGCTGAATGCCATAGGCGATCAAAGCGCCTAGCATGATTGCGGTGGTACCTGAGCCTGGAATACCCAATGTCAACAGTGGTACAAATGAGCCGCTTGATGCTGCGTTGTTCGCCGATTCTGGTGCTACCAGACCACGGATGCTGCCTTTACCAAACTCTTCCTTCTTGTCTTTTGGTGCCAGATTACGTTCCAAACCGTAGCTTAGGAATGCGGCAATCGTTGCGCCTGCGCCCGGAAGTACGCCAGTAAAGAAACCTAGAATCGAAGAGCGAATAGAAACAGGTGCCACTTCTTTAATTTCTTCTTTGGTAACTTTCATCGAGCCGATGTTACTTAGTTTGTCTTGCTCTTCGTTACTCGTATCTGCAGAAGGTTTTAGAATACCCATCAACGTTTCGCCCAGTGCAAAGGTCGCCATGGCAAGTAACAAGAAGCTAAAGCCATCCATCAAGTCAGTCAGCCCGAACGTAAAGCGTTCTACGCCCACGCCTTTATCGATACCGACTGTAGACAGCATCAAGCCCAGAATAGTCATCATCCAGGCTTTAATTACCTGACCTTTACCAGCGAATGCCGCTACCGCAGACAAGCCAAGAAGCATCAAGGCGAAGTAGTCTGAGGATTGGAAACTTAGCGACACACTTGCTAGTGCAGGAGCCGCAACCAACAACATGATCGCCGATAGTGTACCGCCAGTGAAAGAAGAGTAAGCAGCAAGTGCTAACGCTTTACCCGCCTGACCTTTTTGCGCCATAGGGTAACCGTCAAATGCCGTTACCACCGTTGAAGAACAGCCCGGTGCGTTAATCAGAATTGAAGACGTAGAGCCACCAAATACTGCACCGTAGTAAACGCCTGCCATCAAAATCAAACCAGAAGAAGGTTCGAGACCGTAAGTGATTGGGATCATCAACGCGATAGCTGAAATAGGCCCAAGACCCGGTAGCATCCCGATAAACGTACCAACGAAACAGCCAACAATCACCATCATGATGTTCATTGGCATTACCGCAGTGGATAAACCTTGTAAAATTCCATCTAACATAACTCTTTCCTTTCTTTGGTTACCAGATGGTAAAAATCAAACCAGGCTCAAGGTAGATATCTAAACCTTGAGTCAGCAATAAATAGAAGGCGATAACAAACGGGAAAGAAGCGCCAAACAAAATCGGCTTACGTCTTTCACCTAGTAAGTAAAAGCCTGCCAGAAGGAAGAATCCGGTCGCCAACACAAATCCCAGATAAGTTAGGCCAACGCCATATAGTGCCATTAACACTAAAAATGAGATCAGCAGCTTCCAGTTGAACGTCAACACAGCACCACTTTTCTTATCCGGCTGGCCAGTGACTAACAGTAAAAGTGCTAAACCGATACCGATGTACGTCAGAATTGTCGGCAATGTGCGAGCGGTGAACGGTTCATATTCATCTCCAGGAAACAATGCGATTTGAGAAGTTTGGAAACCGTAGCCCAGACAGAAAAGTAAAAAGATCATCGCACCGACGCGATCGCGGCAGAGCAAGTTTTCTTTGGTAAAAAAATTGGTTGAACGAGACATCTTCAACTCCTAACGAAGGTAGAAAAGACCGTATATGGGCGTTAATGAGCAAGGTGATTCATTAACAATTAAGCATTTCGCTGCTAGCCGATCCGCTTATCAATCTATAAACAAAGGAGTGTGTATGCCGAAATAATTGTCGACAATGCCCATACACGGTGAAACTTAGAGTGCAAATACAGGTGGGGCTAATACCAAATCAGTTTTCATTACAGGCTTGGTATTGGAGAAATAGCCCCGTTTACTGCTACTGAAGGAAACCTAATTCGCGCATTAGATCACCCATTTGCTTCTCTTGATCTTCAAGGAACGCGAAGAAATCTTTATCCGCTTTATAGTTGTCGATCCAGCCATTACGGTCACGAACGACTTGCCATTCATCCGTTTTGTACATCTTGGTGAATGCAGAATTCCATTCGTCGATTTTCTCTTGGCTGGTTCCTGGTGCAGCGAAGAAACCACGCCAGTTAGCAAAGACAGTTTCATTGCCGTATTCAGTCAGAGTTGGAATGTTTGGCGCTGCATCTAATCGCTTAGGAGCAGTAATAGCCAGCACTTTAACTTGTCCAGATTTAGACATTTCAAGTACTTCGCCTAAGCCAGTTGAAAGGAGTTGAGTTTCGCCAGAAAGTAGCGCTGCCATCGCTTTGCCGCCGGCATCGTAACCGATGTAACGGACTTTACGTGCGTCAAAACCTTCGCCTTTAAATGCGGCCGCAATAACCAGGTGGTCCATTGAACCACGAGCTGAGCCGCCAGCGATCTTCACTTTACGTGGGTTTTCTTCAAACGCTTTTACTGCATCTTCCCAAGAGTTATATGGCGAGTCTGCAGACGCAACAATAGCACCGTAGTCTGCAACAGTTGCAGCAACAGGGGTTAGGTCACGGAAGGATTGTGGGAAAATACCGCTAAGAGATCGTACTACGATTGGTGTTGAGTTCACCATTAGCGTGTCTTCTTGGCGATCCGCCGTTTCAATCAAGTGAGCAATGGCTTTACCGCCGCCGCCACCAGATAGGTTTTGAAATGATACGGTTTCAACGATGTCTGATTTGATTAAAACATCACCCGTACCGCGTGCTGTCATATCCCAGCCGCCACCGGCACCACCAGGAATGAGGAAATGCACTTTTTCTATATCGGCAGCAAAAGCGTTAAATGAAAATGAAGCTGCGATGATAGATGCGGCGAGCGTTGGTTTGATTACCTTTAACATGTTCACGTTCCTTATGTGAGTGACTCTATTCTGTTGATGAGTCTTATTGTTGTTTCAGCATTGAATCTGAACTTTGTTGAAAGGTTAATTAAGTGTTAACGACATGTCTGCAAAAGGTAGATAAAGAGAATATTGGGCATAGTGGGGATTTTGTTCATAAAGTTCACGCCAGAACACGCGAAGTGAACAGAAACCAACCATAATAAACGCACCAAAATAGCAAAGGAGTGAAATGATGAGAGGGACATGTTTATGTGGTGCAATTGAAGTTATTGCAGAACCAAATAATGAAGTCAGCTTATGTCATTGTTCCATGTGCCGAAAATGGACGAGCGGTGCATTTCATGCGGTGCACTGTGGCTCAGACGTCACATTTAAAGGCTCGGAACCAAAGCGTTATCAGTCTTCTGAGTGGGCAGTAAGAGGTTTCTGTGGCGAGTGTGGCTCGAACCTGTTCTACCATTTGCTGTCCAGCAATGAGTACATCTTATCTGCGGGATTGTTCGACAACCCCAATTTTAAGCTGACCTTGGAAATCTTTACCGACGAAAAACCGGGGTATTACGAACTCCATCCGGATTCCAAAACGATGACCGGACAACAAGTCTTTGAGCAATTTGAGCCCAAAGAATGACGCTGTAACTCAATAACTGTTTATCTACCCACATGATTGTTATTAATAATCAGACAGATAACAGTGGAGTAATTGTCGACAATTAAGATTTTCGTATGACAATTTTACCTATCATCCCGCTTATATTTCGTTTATATCCGATTTTTTAATAAGACCTTAGTCTAAATTGTCGACAATTTACTTGATTGTCGACACTTTGATCGTTTATTTTATATTTAGGTTAAGGAATTGTAGACATTTCGGTGTCATTGATGTGAGTGCCTGAATATGAACTCTGAGTTAAAAGCTCGTTATAAAGTGATAGCTTCTGAGAAAGAACACACCAAGTCTGAAACACTGACGGAGTCTTTGATAGAAGTTATCGTAAACGGTGATGTTGCGCCGGGGAGTAAAATCTCAGAGCCAGAGCTTGCCAGGAAATATCAAGTCAGCCGAGGGCCTTTACGTGAAGCGCTGATGCGTTTGGAAGGTTTGGGTCTGATTGAACGTATCCCGCATGTTGGAGCGAGAGTCACGACCTTTTCACCAGAAAAGCTGATTGAGCTTTACTCGGTACGAGAAGCGCTAGAAGGGATGGCAGCAAGGCTTGCGGCTCGCCATATTACCCAAGAAGAGCTATTGAGCTTAGAAATGCTATTGTCGACACATTCGAAGCATATTGACCAGGTAGAAGGCTCTTCTTACTTCCACCAGCATGGTGACTTTGATTTCCACTATCGCATTATTCAGGCAAGCCGAAATAGCAAGTTGATTACTTTGTTGTGTGATGAGTTGTACCACTTACTGCGCATGTATCGTTATCAGTCACCACGTTCGCAATCTCGTCCAAACGAAGCACTTAACGAACACAAATATATTTTGGAAGCCATTCGTAATCGCGATGAAGAACTTGCAGAAATGTTAATGAGACGACACATCTCTGGGAGTCGAAAACTCATCCAATCGCAGATTATTCATACAGAAACTGAAAGTTTAGATAAAGACTAGAAGGAATTCGTCATGAGCTTAACACCGGGGGCGAAGTTCAGACTCGCCATTGAACAAAACAATCCGCTACAAATTGTCGGTACCGTTAACCCATACTGCGCCATGATGGCGAAAAACCTGGGGCATCAAGCGATTTACTTGTCTGGTGGTGGCATTGCAAATGCTTCATACGGTTTGCCAGACTTAGGCATCACCACACTCAATGACGTGTTGGTGGACGTTAACCGCATTACAAACGCTTGTGATTTGCCATTATTGGTGGATATCGACACGGGTTTTGGTGGTGCATTCAATATCGCTCGCACGATCAAACAAATGGAAAAAGCGGGCGCGGCTGCAGTACACATGGAAGATCAGGTAGCGCAGAAACGTTGTGGTCACCGTCCAAACAAAGCGATTGTTAGCCAGCAAGAAATGGTAGACCGTGTGAAAGCGGCGGTTGATGCGCGTAACGACGAAAGTTTCGTGATTATTGCACGTACCGATGCCCTTGCGGTTGAAGGCATGGACAGCGCGATTGAACGAGCGATTGCTTGCGTGGAAGCGGGCGCGGACATGATTTTCCCAGAAGCGATGAACAAACTGGATCAATACCTACAGTTCTCAAATGCGCTTGAACAAGCAACGGGCAAGCATGTTCCGATTCTGGCGAACATTACCGAGTTCGGTGCAACGCCACTCTACGGATGTGATGAGTTGGCAAAAGCGAAAGTGGACATGGTGCTTTACCCACTCAGTGCGTTCCGTGCCATGAACAAAGCCGCAGAAACGGTTTACAAGCACCTGCTAGAAGTAGGCAATCAGGAAGCGCTGGTTGATTCTATGCAGACACGTAAAGAGCTATACCAGCACCTGAATTACCACGAATACGAAGACAAACTTGACCAGCTATTCTCAGAAGGAAAATAGCGGGGAAGTAGAGAATAAACGGAAGCCCAAGAAAAGATAATCGGAATTTATCAAATCCAATAACGTGAAAATTGTCTGGTGAATAAAAACGCTCCAAAGAGAGCAAAGCCAGATAGAAAAGGAGTTCAAACAATGCCTCAAACTGAAGCAAAGAAAGCAGAGTTAGGTGGCGCAGGCCTACGTGGTCAAAGCGCTGGAAGCACAGCTTTATGTACTGTCGGTAAAACGGGAACAGGTCTTACTTATCGCGGCTACGATATTACTGACCTTGCCAATAATGCTCAATTTGAAGAAGTGGCGCACCTGCTGTTACGTGGTCACTTACCAAATCAACAAGAACTCGATGCTTACAAGACGCACCTGTTAAGTCTTCGTGGTTTGCCAACTGAGCTAAAACAAGCTCTTGAACTGATTCCTGCGACTGCGCACCCAATGGACGTAATGCGTACAGGTTGTTCTATGCTGGGTAACTTAGAGCAGGAAATGAGCTTTGAAGAGCAGCTGCAATCAACGGAGCGTATGCTCGCGCTATTCCCTGCAATGATCTGTTACTGGTACCGCTTTAGTCATGACGGTGTACGTATCGACACTGAAGATCAGACTCAAGACAGCATCGGTGGTTACTTCCTGAAACTGTTGACTGGTAAAGAGCCAACGGAACTGCACAAGCAGGTCATGCACTGCTCATTGATCCTTTACGCAGAGCATGAGTTTAATGCGTCAACATTTGCTGCACGCGTTTGTGCATCAACATTGTCAGACATCCACTCTTGTATTACTGCGGCAATCGGTACGCTTCGTGGTCCACTTCACGGTGGCGCAAACGAAGCGGCGATGGAAATGATCGAAGATTGGCAGACGCCAGATGAAGCAGAAGCGAACATCATGCAAATGCTTGCTAACAAAGACAAGATCATGGGCTTTGGTCATGCGATTTATCGTGAAAGCGATCCTCGCAACGCCTTGATCAAGCGCTGGTCAGAAGAGCTGTCGAAGCAAGTAGGTGACACACACCTATATGCGGTATCTGAGCGTGTTGAATCAGTGATGAAGCGTGAGAAAGGTCTGTTCTGTAATGCGGACTTCTTCCATGCATCGGCTTACCACTTTATGGACATTCCGACCAAACTGTTCACTCCGATATTCGTGATGAGCCGTTTATCGGGTTGGGCTGCACACGTGTATGAGCAACGCGCGAACAACCGCATTATTCGCCCAAGCGCAGATTACACAGGTCCAGACCATCAGGAATGGGTGCCTATCGAAAAACGCTAGCGCGTTACTCCTTCCTCTATGCGATTCTCTCCACATGGGGGAAGGAGTATTTCTCATCATAAAGGTGACTAGAACGACTACTACATCTCAAAAACAGTTCTCCAATCAAGTCTCCAAACAACTTTTCTAGAGTAACGTTTCTAGAGTGATGGGGAGAAGGCCAAGATGTACAGATTGAATGGAAGCAAACCATGAGCACAAATATTAATACCCAATATCGTAAGTCGCTTCCGGGGACTCAACTTGATTACTTTGATGCCCGCGAAGCCGTAAATACTATTTCTCCTGGAGCCTATGAAACGCTCCCTTATACCTCACGCGTTCTTGCCGAGCAGCTTGTACGACGCTGCGATCCAAACGTTTTAACCGACAGCCTAAAACAGCTTATTGAGCGTAAGCGTGATCTCGATTTTCCCTGGTATCCAGCACGTGTCGTATGTCACGACATCTTAGGCCAGACGGCTCTGGTAGACTTGGCTGGTCTTCGCGATGCGATCGCCGATCAGGGCGGTGACCCTGCAAAAGTTAACCCAGTGGTTGAAACACAGCTTATTGTTGACCACTCACTTGCGGTAGAACACGCAGGGTTTGAGCCAGACGCATTTGAGAAAAACCGTGCGATTGAAGAGCGCCGAAATGAAGACCGATTCCACTTTATCGAGTGGTGTAAAACCGCATTTGAAAACGTCAGCGTAATCCCAGCTGGTAACGGCATCATGCACCAAATCAACCTGGAAAAAATGTCTCCAGTGGTGCAGGCGAAGCAGGGCATTGCTTACCCGGATACCTGTGTAGGTACTGACAGTCATACGCCTCACGTTGATGCGCTTGGTGTTATCGCGATTGGTGTGGGTGGTCTGGAAGCAGAAACTGTAATGCTTGGCCGACCATCGATGATGCGTCTGCCGGATATTGTTGGTGTAAAACTGACGGGTAAACGTCAACCGGGCATTACCGCAACGGATATCGTTTTGGCGATCACTGAGTTCCTACGTAATGAGCGAGTTGTTTCTTCTTACCTTGAATTCTTTGGCGAAGGTGCAAGAGACCTGACTATCGGTGACCGCGCAACCATCTCCAACATGACGCCAGAATACGGCGCAACAGCAGGTATGTTCTACATTGACGAGCAGACCATCAACTACCTGAAACTGACTGGTCGTGATGAACAGCAAGTCGACTTAGTTGAGAAATACGCGAAACAAACCGGCCTTTGGGCAGATGATCTTGATATTGCGGTTTACGAGCGTGTACTTGAGTTTGATTTGTCATCAGTAAGCCGTAACATGGCAGGCCCTTCAAACCCTCACCGCCGTTTGCCTACTTCTGAGCTGGCACAACGTGGCATTTCTGGTGCTTGGGAAGAGAAAGAAGGCGAGTTGCCAGATGGCGCGGTGATCATTGCTGCGATCACATCGTGTACTAACACCAGTAACCCACGAAACGTTGTTGCTGCTGGCCTTGTCGCGAAGAAAGCCAACGAACTTGGCCTTGTACGTAAACCTTGGGTGAAGTCATCATTTGCTCCGGGTTCTAAAGTTGCGCGTCTTTATCTGGAAGAAGCAGGCTTACTACCAGAGCTAGAAAAGCTTGGCTTTGGTATCGTCGGCTACGCATGTACCACCTGTAACGGTATGAGCGGTGCGTTGGATCCAAAAATTCAGCAAGAGATCATCGATCGCGATTTGTACGCGACAGCGGTACTGTCTGGTAACCGTAACTTTGATGGCCGAATCCATCCTTATGCGAAGCAAGCTTTCTTGGCTTCACCACCATTGGTTGTCGCTTATGCGCTAGCGGGTACGATTCGTTTTGATATCGAGCGTGATGCACTGGGTACTGACCAAAACGGCAAACCAATTTACTTAAATGATTTGTGGCCAAGCGACGAAGAGATTGATGCGGTAGTTGGTAAACACGTTAAACCAGAGCAGTTTAACCAAGTTTACATCCAGATGTTCAAACTGGATGACGCGGCGCAAAACTCGAATCCGCTATACGACTGGCGTCCGATGAGTACTTACATCCGCCGTCCACCTTACTGGGAGGGTGCATTAGCAGGTGAAAGAACGCTGTCTGGCATGCGTCCTTTAGCAGTTCTGGGTGACAACATCACGACCGACCACCTATCGCCATCGAATGCGATCATGGCGAGCAGTGCGGCAGGTGAATACCTAGCGAAAATGGGCGTTCCTGAAGAGGACTTTAACTCTTACGCAACCCACCGTGGCGACCACTTAACGGCGCAACGTGCGACCTTTGCTAACCCGAAACTGTTCAACGAAATGGTGAAAGAAAACGGCGAAGTGGTACAGGGTTCTCTAGCTCGAATTGAGCCAGAAGGTCAGGTTGTTCGCATGTGGGAAGCAATTGAAACTTACATGAACCGTAAGCAACCACTGATCGTGGTAGCTGGCGCAGATTACGGTCAGGGTTCATCTCGTGACTGGGCTGCAAAAGGCGTTCGATTGGCGGGGGTAGAAGCAATCGTTGCTGAAGGCTTTGAGCGTATCCACCGCACTAACTTGGTTGGTATGGGCGTACTGCCACTGCAATTCAAACCAGGTGTTAACCGTAATACGCTAGAACTGGATGGTACGGAACTTTACGACGTAGTTGGCGAGATTAAGCCGGGCGCTGATTTAGCCTTGGTTATCACACGCAGCAACGGCGAAAAAGTCGACGTTCCTGTTACCTGTCGCTTAGACACCGCTGATGAAGTTCACGTGTATAACGCGGGTGGCGTACTGCAGCGTTTCGCGCAAGATTTCTTGGCGCAATAAGGAGTGGTTATGGAAAACAATACTCCGAATCAAAGGAGCCAAATCAAAGTGCCGGCGACGTATATGCGTGGCGGCACGAGTAAAGGGGTCTTTTTCAACCTCGAAGATTTGCCTCAAGAAGCGCAAGTGGCTGGAGCCGCGCGTGACAAGCTATTGTTACGCGTAATCGGCAGCCCGGATCCTTATGCGAAGCAAATCGACGGTATGGGTGGCGCAACCTCCAGTACTAGTAAAACGGTAATTGTTTCGCGCAGTAGCCAAGACGATCATGACGTTGACTATTTGTTTGGCCAAGTGTCGATCGATAAGCCATTCGTAGACTGGAGTGGTAACTGCGGCAATTTGTCTGCGGCAGTCGGTCCCTTCGCCATTCATGCTGGCTTGATTCCACAAGATCGCATTCCTGAAAATGGAATCGTAACTGTGCGCGTTTGGCAGGTGAACATCAGCAAAACCATCTTGATCCACGTGCCAATCGTCAATGGTTTCGTGCAAGAAACCGGCGAGTTTGAACTCGATGGCGTGACATTCCCAGCGGCAGAGATTCAAGTGGACTTTGTTGACCCGGCGAACGGTGAAGGCAGTATGTTCCCAACGGGTAACTTAGTCGATGATTTGGTGGTGCCTGATGTGGGCACCTTCAATGCCACGTTTATCAACGCGGGTATTCCGACCATTTTCATTGATGCTGAGTCGATTGGGTATCAGGGTACTGAGCTACAAGATGATATCAATAACGATGACGCTGCATTGGCAATGTTTGAATCGATCCGAGCTCATGGCGCGTTAAAAATGGGTCTGATTTCTGATCTGGAAGAAGCTCAGACGCGTCAGCACACACCGAAAATCGCTTTTGTATCCAAACCGAAAAGCTACCTGTCTTCAAGTGGCAAAGCGGTGAATGATTCGGATATCGATGTGCTTGTCCGCGCGTTGTCGATGGGCAAGCTTCACCATGCAATGATGGGAACAGCAGCCGTTGCTATCGCGTCTGCAGCATGTGTGCCGGGAACGCTGGTTAACCTGGCAGCTGGTGGCGGTGAAAAAGAGTCGGTGACTTTTGGCCACCCATCAGGAACGTTAAAAGTTGGGGCACAAGCGAAGCAAACTGAACAGGGCTGGGTGGTGCAAAAAGCCATCATGAGCCGAAGTGCGAGAATACTGATGGAGGGATTTGTGCGTGTACCCTCCAATGTCTTTGAATAGAGAAGCAATGTCAGGACATACTGGAGGAAGCAATATGTCTTCATACGAAAAAGAATATTTATGGGCGAAAAACGAACCGGAGAGTTTTTGGCGCGCTCAAGCGGAGAATATCGACTGGTTCGAATCTCCAAAGACCATCTTGAATACTGATGAAAACGGTATTGAGCGTTGGTTCCCAGATGGCGTGATGAACACGTCTTGGTTAGCACTGGATTACCATTGTGAACAAGGTAGAGGTGATACCGCCGCTCTGATTTATGATTCACCAGTGACAGGGAATAAAAAGACCTATACCTACACTGAGCTGCGCGATCAGGTCGCGAAAGTTGCCGGTATGTTGTCTGCTCAAGGTGTTGAAAAAGGCGACCGAGTCGTTATTTACATGCCGATGATCCCAGAAGCAGCAATGGCGATGCTTGCGTGTGCACGTTTAGGCGCGATTCACTCAGTGGTGTTTGGTGGCTTTGCACCAAATGAGCTGGCAGTGCGTATTGAAGATGCCGAGCCTAAAGTTATCATGACGGCATCGTGTGGTATCGAAATCAGCAAAATCATTCCATACAAGCCAATGGTTGATAAAGCCATCATGGATAGCCGTTGGAAACCAGAGAAGGTGTTTGTTTTCCAACGTCCGGAATGTGAAGCCGAGCTAAACCAAGAGAGAGAGCTGGATTGGCAGCAAGAGTACAGCCAAGCACTTCCACACGCTTGTGTACCAGTACTGGCGACAGATCCGCTCTACATCCTTTACACATCAGGTACGACGGGTAAACCGAAAGGCGTGGTTCGTGACAACGGTGGCCATGCGGTAGCGCTGAAGTACTCAATGAGTGCCATTTACAATATTCCACAGGGTGGCGTGTTCTGGGCTGCATCTGATGTTGGCTGGGTAGTAGGGCACTCATACATTGTTTATGCGCCACTCATTCATGGCTGTACAACGATACTGTTTGAAGGCAAACCGGTTAGAACGCCTAATCCGGGTGCATTCTGGCGAGTTTGTGATGAGTACAAAGTTGATGCGTTGTTCTCTGCACCTACCGCATTCCGCGCGATTAAGAAAGAAGACCCTGAAGGTGAGTTTTTAAAACATTACGATTTGTCTAACTTAAAAACCATCTTTATGGCTGGTGAGCGTTTGGACCCTCCAACTCTTGAATGGGTGCAAAGCAAAGCCGACAAACCGGTAATCGATCACTGGTGGCAAACGGAAACGGGTTGGGCTATCGCGGGTAATCCAACAGGTATTGAAATGATGCCAGTTAAAGCCGGATCTTCGACTAAGCCAATTCCTGGTTATCAAGTTGAAATTCTTGATGAACTTGGTGAGCCAGTGAAAGCCAATCAGCAAGGTTTTGTTGCGCTAAAACGTCCGTTACCGCCAAGCTGTTTACCAACCGTATGGCGTAACCATGATCGTTTTGAGACAGGTTATCTGAGCCAGTTCCCAGGCTACTATGTGTCGGGTGACGGTGGTTATCTCGACGAAGACGGCTACCTATTCATCATGGGGCGTATTGATGATGTGATTAACGTCGCTGGTCACCGCCTCTCTACTGGTGAGATGGAGGAGATCGTTGGTGGTCACCCGGCCATCGCAGAATGTGCTGTAGTTGGCATTCACGATGATCTGAAAGGGCAGCTTCCACTTGGTTTTGTAGTACTGAAAGACGGCGTTAAAGTTGATGAGCTGGACCTGGAAGGCGAGTTGGTCGGAAAAGTACGTAGTGAGATCGGTGCGGTTGCCTGCTTTAAGCATGCGCTGGTCGTTGATCGCTTACCGAAAACGCGTTCAGGGAAAATCTTACGTCGAACCATTCGCCAAATTGCTGATGGTGAGAAGTACACGGTTCCATCAACCATTGACGATCCAACCAGTCTGAGTGAAATCGAACGTGTTCTTCGTCGATAGCGTTTAATCTATTCCACGTTTAATGTTTTGCCCCTGCAATCCCTGCAGGGGCTTTTTTCTTTCCGGCGGGTGGTAATTTCAATATGGTCGCAGTAAGAATAACCAAATATCGACTTTATTGATCCTAGTGACTTGCTATCCCTCTACTTTGGTCACAAACTACAAAGGTTCAAATTTTAGTAAGCTTTTTTATGAGTGCATTTGTAATTAAATCGGCGTGTTTTGACGACATCTCTATTCTCAATGACCTTATGTTCGACTTGCATGATGAGCATCATGTTCAATCACCGGAACTGTTTAAAACGGCAGAAGAAATTGAAGAAGAGAAAAGCATCGGACGCTATATAGATAACCCAGAATGTCTGGTTTATGTCGCTGCAAAGGACGATGAAATTATAGGGTTTGTTTCTGGGCACTTCTGTGAGTTAATTTCTGTCGTCAGTAAACCTGTGATGATGGGTAGTGTTGATGAACTGTACGTGTTGCCTGAGTTCAGAAAGCAAGGGGTCGCAAAAGCACTGCTTGATAGAATTGAATCCACTTTTATTAATTATGGCGCGAAGCAGATGTTTGTCGAAGTATGGAACTTTAATCAACAAGCATTAGCGCTCTATGAAAAGCAGGGATTTGGTCACCACATTCATTGCTTAAGAAAACCCATTGCTTAAGAACACCGCTGATCATGCCTGATAAGGGCCAGTGACTCTGATTAAATCCGAACGGCCTTATTTCGGAGAACAATATGTAAGCGCATTTAGTTGCATTCCATGGAAGATGGTTCATTTCCAAAACATTGCTAGAAATTATTCATTTTAAACAAATGCGCCTAATCTCAGTTGCAGAACTGAGAATTTAAACATGGAGCAGAAATTTTCCTGACATGAACCCATATAACTGTCAGAATTGCCATCGCAATTACGCATTATGTCCGGGTAATGTCAGCGTTAGATTAATTTTTTATCTCTAACTTCCCCGGTCTTATGTATCATACGCATAAGGCATCACTAAGTTTTTCAAAATCTATCAGTATTGCTGCCTTCACACGTCGGTTATTATTAAAGGTTACATTTTGTGTTGAGACAGTTATTTTTCCTCACTCTTTACTGCGTATTACTGGGTAGTTCCCCCGCTATTGCAGCGTCGTCTTCAGAGTCAGTTAAAGGCGCACTATGTGTTGTGCGAGCAGATGATAAATTGGTATTGATTCACGAGATCCTAACCAATCGAATTTCTTTGCCCGGAGGCACAATAATTGAAGGCGAACAACCAAGAGCCGCTGCTCAAAGGGAAACTTGGGAAGAAACCGGATTAGTCGTTACGGTGGGCAAAGAGTTAGGCCGCACTGAGACGGCCGTTTTCTTTGACTGTGTGTCAGATTCGGAGATCATTTCTTACTCAATGATCAATTCGATGGGGGGAAATGAGCTACCAATTTGGTTTGCGCCACATTATGGTGTCGAAATTGCGTCAGCAATGTTGCTAACACCGGAACAGCTTCCCGTTTCTACTTATCGTTATCCCGCACAGTGGCAAACGGTCGTTGGTTATTTCAACGATGCGACGCATCAACCAGTGCATTACATTAATCATCTGATCGAGTCTGCTCCATCGTTTCGTCAGATCGAACTGGATTGGATGATGGCGTTACAAAACTGGGTCGGCTCATTGTCAGCAACCAGTTTTCAGACGGCTTCTCAGGCTGCCGAAATGATTTTAGAGCTCACGGCACCAACCATTTTACTGTTTCTGTTCCCGTTCGTGATGATGCGATTTGGTAGCCGGTTTGTTTTTCGACTATTTTTCGCAATTTCAGTAACGTCAGTGATGATACTTGTCGCGCAGCAGGGATTTTCATTACCAAGACCGCATGTTTATATGCCAGTGGTCGAGCTTACACACAGCTTCGGTTTCAGTTTTCCAAGCTTGCCTATCGCAGTGTGGTGCTGTGTGCTCACTTTTCTATTCCACAAAAACGGTAACTTTGGTGTTAATGGCTCAACGGGGCTGATTATTGGTATGACGCTGCTGGTTGTGCTGGCTAAATTCTTCCTTGGTACGGCTTTTATCTTGGATATGTTGCTGGGGGCGCTGTTGGGTATTTTGGTCGCTTGGCATATTCTGCGTTTGGAAGTAAACCCGGAGATACACGTTGATCAGCTGCTCACCTCGAAAGGAGTGTGGTTGGCTATGACGGTATTTACGGCGGTGATTTGTGTTGTTTGGCCGTTACCTGTATTTGGCAATTGGCTCGCTATTCTGATGGCGGCCTCAGTGATCGTTTTGACGTTTGATAAATCCCAAGTGCAGTTAAGTACCAGACAGGCCATTTTTGTTATTTTGGCTTTGATATTAGCACAGCAGTTGTACCTGTATTTAGCAACGAGCGTATCGTACAGCGGCTTTTGGTCTCTGGTATTTATCACGCTGCAATACCCAATGTTGATGCTGTTATTCACGCTTCTGGTAAGAAAATTGACTCAAGCCAAGCGTTTGAAAAGCAGAGTATTGGACGTCGAATAGGACTCACTTGCAACCAGATACAATTAAGCCTCACATCTTTGTGAGGCTTTTTCGTTGTTCTATTTGAATGGTTTTTCAAGTTGAACGGATTAGTACTTCACTTGATAGTTCAGAACAAACGTTCTTCCACGGCCTTTGTAATCGTAGGCTGCTGATTCGTAATGAGACGAATACACAATTTGAGCTCGCTGGCCCCAGATTGTGGTGTAATCTTTATCGAACAGGTTTTGAATACCAAAGCCTAGGCTACCAACGGGAAGTTGATAGTTACCGACGAGATCAAACACGGTGTAGCCATTGAGTTCATTTTTATCGTCATCTTTGTAGTCAAACATGGTTTGGCTTTGGACTTTTACTGATAGCTCCGAGTCAATCCAACCCGCCCACGCGTTCGCTTTTGAGGTACTCGCTTCACCCGCGGTAAAGTCTTGCCAGCCGTCGTCGCCTTTGACTTCTGAGATGACATAATGACCCGATGCTCCGAGCTGAATATTGTCATTCATCCAGTAAGACGCCATCGCTTCCAGACCGTAGACACGCTTCTTGTCGTCAATTTCATCGATAAGCATGGTTGTCTTGTTATATGTCACTGACTTATCAGACTGTGAGTAATAAGCGGCGGTTTGTACATTCAGATCACCAGTATCCAGACGGTAACCAAGTTCAAAGCTGTTGGTTTTAATGCCCGACATCTTAGATTTATTTACGTTGATGCTATCGTTAAGCTGCCAGTGATCGCCAACAAGGGTGTAGTCTCCTTGTCCATAGTACTTAGCCGGGTCTGCTAGGTCGAAGCCTTGAGAGAAGTTCGCCCAAATTTGCGAATCGCTATCTAAATGATAAACCGTACCCAAGTTAAATAGGCTAACACTGTAGTCGGTTTCACCGCCCGGAACGGCATCAGCGGAAGTACCATTGCCTGCTGCTATTTTCTTCTGTTGGCTGTAGCCAATAAAATCGTCAATCTCGTTTGATATGTATTGGTAACGAATACCGCCTTCAACGGTCCAGTCATCAGTGATTGCATAATCAGTTTGCACAAATCCAGCAATGGAGCTGACTTCGATACCAGGATATCGGCCAACTTTCGCGTAAGTTTTGTTGATCAGATTGCCCGAATTGTTAGCGATGGTTGGATCGTAGAGCGCTTGATTGCTGTCGAGTTTATCCTGATAAGCGTCGATGCCATAAACGATGTTTAGTCGGTCAAAGCTTTTCGCCAGCGCCGCTTTTAATGAAACGACATCGGTAATTTGTTGACCAGAAGACTGATAATAAGGTGTGTAAGTTTGGTCTTCTTTACGGTACGAAGCTTCTGCAATCAGCTGATGTCCGAGAAACTGCTCGTCGACGTAAGAAGCACTGAACATCATACGCTCGGTTCCATGTTCGCGGTCTGAATCAAAGCCTTTTCGCACATCAACAAAATCGCCACCGACAATGTACAGACCATAAGGCGAATCTTGTTGGCTGTCATAGTATTGTGCCAAAAGATTCAGTTTCTTTGTCTCAGAAATATTAACGCCAGCGGTTGTTAGAAAATCAACGGTTTTATTAAACTGTAACGAGCCCTGTGAAATGTCCGGAGTCACAATGTCGCCATTAGCATCAAAGTAGCCTTGTGTTTCACTGTACATAACAGAAGCGCGAGCTTGAACCTTTTCACTGCCACCAGAGATGGCTTGACCTATTTTATAATCAAAATCTTCGCCGGAGTTAAAGCCTGAAGATCCACCAACAAAGGATTCAAACTCAATGTCTTCGCTCTGGGCTTTTTTCGTTATGATGTTAATCACGCCACCTGAAGCGCCAGCACCATACAAAGAGGTTGCCCCCGAAAGAACTTCAATGCGATTAATATTAAATGGATCAATGGAATCTAAATATCGACTGATTTGTCGGGATGATTGTAAAGAGACACCGTCAATCATGACGAGCATCTTACGTCCACGAAGGTTTTGGCCGTAATTGGTTCTTGCACCGCTGCTTACATCTAACGATGGAATGGTTGACGCCAGGATCTCACCAAGCGATTTCCCTCCACGATATTCTTGTTCGATCTGTTCGGAGTCGATATACCAAACTGTGCCCGGAATATCACTGATCGCTTTAGGGGTGCGGCTTGAAACAATAACCACTTTTTCATCAGTGACGTATTCTTCTGCTTGGGCTGCCAACACTGTACTTGCAGCGGTTACGGCAAGTGCAACAGTGGAAATCTTTAAACTTCCTTTTTTATTGTTCATTTTCTTCTCTATGTTTATCAACAAAAGGACTCTTAAATCCTCTAATGGGTACGCTGACCTTTGATTTTTTTCTAATTAAATAAGCCTTCGTCTGTCACTGGTGAATGAAAGACAAAGCAACTTAGATTGTTACAAGTCGGGCAGATTCGATGTGGTATTAGCGGTCAATTGAACGTCGTCAAACCGCGTAATTTTACTGCGACAACTCTTTATTCTAAATAAGAATCATTATTATTGTATTTTTGATGCAAAAATACAATATGCAAGTGCAACTTTTGTTTACGCTAGCGTTGGTTGAGTGTTTTCAGTGCAAAGCGTTGATCAAAATAAGAATGAACAAGCGAAAATATGGGATAGGTGAAAGAGCCTGTACACAGTTAGTCAGGCTCTACGGAATGTTTAGCTAGTGGAAAAATGGAAGGTTGGAGCGAGTGGGGCCCAAGTGTTGAACTTGAAGTCCAGCTAATTGAGTTTGTGGGCAATGTTGTTTAATAGGCTCTCTCGCTGCGCACGAGGTACATTCATCACATCTTGATAGGTTCGTTTCATAACGCGAATGTCATTTTCCAGCAATTGAGCGAGCTTTGTTGCGGCTTGAGCGTTATTTCCCTTTAACAACAGTTCAATGATCTCGACGCGTCGTTGGCAAGAGGTAGTCACAGAGGATTGAATATGCATGGATACCAGATCGGTGGCTTTGCGCAGACGGTTGTGTTGCTGCATGATGCCCAACAAAAAACGATTACCCGAGCAAGCGGCGAGTACTTCGTGAAATTCAGCGCTTAAATTAAATAGCTGGCTTGCCGTTATGGTTTGTGGTTCGGCGATGGCTTTTAGGTGACGGTCCAGTAGAGCTTCAAGTTTATCGCGACCCAGCTTCCAGCTTGGTTCGAGCAGACCTGCGGGTTCGAATATAAGGCGGCATCGATAGCTTTCTGTATGCCTGTCGAGTGTATTCAGCACACCTTCAAGTTGCCACTTGTAGCCTGGACTTCGGTGGAGGATCGCGTCACTTTCCAGCAGTCGCAGAACATTTTGTATCTCACCTCGGTTGGCGTCATAACGCACTTGAAGCTCTTTCTCTGATATAGGGCACTCCAGCTCACCAAAAAACAGATCCATAAGTACTCGAAGATAAAGTTTCTCTTCACGGGATTGCTGATTGGTGTTTTTTCCCATCTCCGCAATATTTTCAGCGTCGATGAGTAGCACAAAACCTTTGTTAGGAACCGCTTTAGTGATGCCTTGATCGGCCATATATTTAAGCACGGCGCGGATTGGTGTTCTTGATACGTCGAACTGCAACGCTAAAGACGATTCATTCAAACTACAACCAGCCAGCGCATTGTCTGCCTTTAGTTTTGCGATAACTTTGAATAATAAGTCTTGTTGGAGTCGTGTGATTGCTGTCGTGCCCATAGAGTGAAAACGCGGTTGGTACATTTGTCTTCATGGTAAACACAAACGCATTTGATTGCTATAAATTGTGCTTTCGCAGCATAAATACAAAGCTTCAAAGCAGTGAGACGACGAGAATAGTGAACTGAACATTATCGTTATTCCGACCTTTGGCATGGGAATACTCAACGTTACACGTAACGACAGGTGAAATGTGCGGAATGATATAGTAGGTTGAGTTACGCTACTCTCTGGTTTTACTCAATCTTATGCCATGGTCACGGAGGACATTGTTTTATGGCTGATATTTGCTGGACCCAGTTTCGCCACACTCTGCATCAATTTCCGGAGTTATCCAATCAGGAAACCGAAACCGCGCAGCGCATTATGGAACAATTCCGCCATTTTGCACCGGATAAAGTCGTCACCGGCCTTGGTGGAAGTGGTTTGGCTTTTATTTACCAAGGCAATAAACCGGGACCGACGACGCTGATTCGTTGCGAACTGGATGCGCTACCGATTGATGAGACGAATACCTTCGATCATCGCTCTGTTCACCACGGTGTTTCTCATAAATGTGGACACGATGGGCATATGGCGATTGTATCCTCGTTGGGGGAGATACTTAGTCAAAACCGTCCTGCCAGTGGGAGAGTGATTCTTGCTTTTCAACCTGCGGAAGAAACGGGAGAAGGGGCGATCAACATGGTGAATGACCCGAAGTTTACCGATATGATGCCCGACTATGCGTTTGCTCTGCACAACTACCCCGGTCTGCCTCTCGGACACGTCGCCGTAAAATCCGGCCCGTTTAACTGCGCCTCGCGGGGAATGATCATTCGTTTGCAGGGCAAAACTTCACACGCGGCACACCCGGAAAATGGTGTAAGTCCAGCTATGGCGATGTGTAATATTATCTCGCAACTGAATACTCTGCCCGAATCTCTTAGCGAGCGCTGCTGGGTAACAGTGATTCACGCAAAATTAGGGGAAGTCGCGTTTGGCACGGCTCCTGGGGAAGCGGTCGTGATGGCGACACTGCGCAGTGAAAGTAATCAGACGATGCAAGCCTTAGTCGAAGCAGCAAGCGCACTGGCCGAGCAAAATGCAGACAGCTATGGATTAAATTGGTCACTGGAATGGCAGGATGTATTTCAGGCCAGCGTGAACTCGCAGCAGGGTTGTGAGCTCGTCGTGCAGGCTTGCCGCGATACTGGAACGGCTTATACTTTGCTTGATGAGCCAATGCGTTGGTCAGAAGATTTCGGTCAGTTTACCCAAGTCGCGAAACAAGGAGCCATGTTTGTATTAGGTTCAGGTCGGGAGAGTCCGCAGCTGCATAACCCTGATTATGATTTTCCTGATGAGCTGACCCCTGTCGGACGAGCGATTTTCTTCAGCCTGATAGAAAGGATTAATGGGTTCTAGGTACTGCACTCGAACGTGTTGATGATCAAACGAAGTGACTTTGTCCATGCATCTAGTGTGAATATCGGTAATTAAGCGTGTTAGGAAACTCAGACACGCTTCTGTCCGTCTTTTGAGTCGGCGAGCTTTTACCTGAGAGTGTTAAGATTACTGTAAACTTAGAAAGGTATCATTCTCAATATGGTAATTTTCTTAACAAATATTATTTGTGCAATTAAATCGAGTAAATATATAGACTTATTTGGTTAGACAAGCTAGTTTAAATAGAATAGTGCAACCAATTGCTTAGTGTTTTATATGAACAAACGCAGCCATTTATTAGTCTTTTCCTCTAATATTGTCACCTTACTGGCGATCAATGTTTGCATTGCGTCAATTTTAGTAATGACTAATGTATATGGGCCTCATGCTACTAATGAGAAAATTTATTGGTTGCTATTGATCTATGTAATTACCGGTGTACGTTATTGGGTTCATTATGGTATTTCTAACGACAACCAATATAAATTAGACTTTCATTTTATTGGTGTCACAGTCTCAGCAATTGCATGGGCAGCATACCCTTATATATTTCATCAAACAATGACGTTAGAAGAAGTCATGTTCACATTAGTCATTTTTTGTGGGATGTCGGGCGGTAGCGTCACATTACTCTCTGTTGATCGGCGTTCCGCTCTGGTGTACGTAGCGATTACCATCTTTCCATACAGCTTTATATTACTTACTGGAAACGATGTTACGCTAAGAAACTTTGGGGTAATGGGGATCGTTTATGGAATTGCACTATGTTTGACAGCCATAAGAAGTGCCAATTTTGTTTACGCATCAATCGATAATCAAACTAAAATTGAAAGCTTAGTATCGAGCCTTGAAAATGAGGTTGACTCTAGGACCAGTAGAATACTTACATTAGAACGTCGTGATATGCTTTCCGGGTTATATAACCGAAATAATTTCGCCCCAGCGATTGCTATAAAACGCATTAATAAAAACAATCCTGCACTACTCAATAGCTTTATACATGTTGATATAGAAAATCTGCATCTTATTAACGATAACTATGGTCATGAGTATGGTGACTTTATTATTTCGGAAGTTGGTGAGATATTATTAAATAATGATAAACTTCACGGTTCAATTTCTGCCCGGTATGGGAGTGATGAATTTATTATCCACACTTACGTTTTATCTAAAGTAGAGTTAGAAAAATTCATTAGTGATTTAAAGAAACAGATAACCGTGTATTTTCAGTCAGGAAGTATTCGTGTTAAACCGGACTATCATATTGGCTATTACATTTGTGATGATAGCGTCCCAATCAATACTGCGATCAGAAATGCGTATTTGGCTGTTAGTCATGGCAAAAGAAATAACTTACGTGTTAGTTGTTTTGGCAAGAATATACAAGAGAGTTATGAACGAAAAGAGTATCTATGTGAAGCTATAAAAAAAGCGATTAACGACAATAGTTTTTATATGCAATATCAGCCAATAGCAAGCGTCAGAGATGATAAAATACACTCTTTTGAAGCATTAGTTAGGTGGGATTTAAAAGGGCAACGAGTCTCGCCTGACGAATTTATAAAGGTGGCTGAAGAGTATGGATTGATAATAGATCTTGGGCGGTTAGTGTTAAAAATGGCTATTGAAGCGTTAGCTGCTGTCAACAAGATGCATCCGTACATTTCCATATCAATCAATGTTTCGGTTATTCAGTTCGAAGATGAAACCTTCTTGGATAGTTTAAACCTGTTCATTTCTCAGTATTCTGTAAATCCAAACAATGTTCATTTGGAAATCACAGAAACCGCAATGATTACGAATATTGAGAAGCTAACTCAAAGTATTTTGAGTGCAAAAGAGATCGGTGTGATGATTTCAGTTGATGACTTTGGCACGGGATTCTCTTCTATTTCCGTGCTTAGAAATTTAAAAATAGATTATATAAAAATCGACAAATCTTACATTGATAACATTTGTCTGCATGAAAAAGAACAAAGCATAGTCTCTGCGGTGACTAAGATGGCTCATACGATCGGTACTAAGGTGATCGCAGAGGGTATTGAATCACAAGAGCAGCTAAATTCGATAGCACAAAACGACATTGATTTTTACCAAGGCTATCTGTACAGCAAGCCCGTATCGTATCAAGAAATGCTCTCGTATTGCCAAGATCCCCAAAAGCAAGCTAGCGAATCTTTCCTTTCGTGGACGAGTTCACCTTACACGAGTTGATAGGTCTGGGTGAAGGCTAGATGAGTACCATGAAGAGAATTGCTGTTATTGGGTCCCGTGGTTCAGGAAAACCCACATTTTTATCCCTGCATTGCTCACCCTTAACGCAGCAATGAAATAATCAAATTTTGAAGTCTGTCGTAACATCTAGATTATCCTTTCAGGCGAATGACTTGATGGCCTTAAAATTCCAATGACATATAGTTAGTGGGGTTTTTATGGAAAAGGCAGAATTCATCCGGTTGCACTTGATTGAAAAAGGTGTTCCCGTGGACTTAACTAAACCAACAATATTTGTTTGGCCAAAATACAAAGACCTCTCGAAAAAGCCACTAGTATTCCAGTCGCTAGTAAAAGTGTTTTTAATGGATAGCTTACTTTTGGGGCCACTATGGGGAGCGTTCATGTGGGCATTCTCTTGGCATAAACAGCCTGAACATTGGAGGTTCTATCTTATTGGCTTCGCCTTGTTTGGTATTTTAATGGGATTTATCACCATATTTAGAATTATCAAGGCTAGAAAGAGTTTGGGTGAAAATAACTGGGAAAACTGGTGTAAGCGAAACTACGAGTAACGCACTATGCCAGGCGTTTAAGATGATTTCGAACGCTTGGTATCTTCAATTCTAAGTGGTGTTAGCTTGCTCGAAAACAGTAGTACCAAAAGTATGCTTCTAGAAATAATGGTCTGTTATTGTTGCAGAATTTATCTGCATGGTATCCGAGATGTCGGTTCTCAACATTATTCTCGTTAGTAGTTTTTTATTGAATTTGTCTATAGATTGGTTTGAGCTGGAAAGTGCGAGAACCTCATGCTTGTGGGTTTCATTTCTCGTTTCATGGACGTTTATTCTTGACGAAATGACCTGGCTGCAATCAGGCACTTACAAATGTGCTGAATGGATAAAAACCTTTTTTATTGCCTATATATCCTGTGAGGTGACTGTAATTGTCAACCTGATTTACATGTTGGCGAATAAATATAGTGTAACCTCAATGTCTTGGTATACTCCGTGTTTATTGCTAGCCGGTTGTTCACTCTACAGAAAGGTATATAAAGGTTAGAGTTTGCGTTGCGTACGTCTTCGCTAAGTATTATGTTCGAGAGGAATTTGAATGTTCAGGGAAACAACTAAGGCTGATTTTGAGTTATTTTGGCCAACCTTTTCAGCCGTTATTCGCGATCAGGAAACCTACGCGTTTGACCCAGAAATGACGAAGGAAGAGGCTTACCACATCTGGTGTGAAGTTCCGTTGAAGTCGTACGTTTATGTAGAAAACGACGTGATTTTAGGTTCCTACTACCTGAAGCCTAATGCAATGGGGCCAAGTAATCATATTTGTAATTGTGGTTATATGGTTGCAAGCGAAGCGAGAGGGAAAGGTATCGCGCGCAAGATGTGTGAGCATTCGCAACAGCTAGCCGAAGAACTTGGTTTTGAAGCGATGCAATTCAATAGCGTTGTCTCGACGAATGAAGTCGCGGTTAACCTGTGGCAAAAACTTGGCTTCAGTATAATTGGTACGATACCTAAAGCCTACAGACATGGTCGTTTGGGGTATGTGGACAGTTTAGTTATGTACAAATGGCTCAGACCATAACAATCAGGGCTAAACATGAATCCTGAGTTATTGGGAAGTAGGGTGACGTTAAGGACGATCACAGCGCGCGATGCAGACGATCTGTTTGAAATCTATGGTGATTCTCAAACAATGGAGTTTGCTTCCGATGCTGTTTTTACATCGCAAGACATGATTCAGCAAATGTTGGAGAGCGTCGCCCGGTTAGAGAAGTCAGGTGAATCGTTAGAATGGGCAATTGCCGATAAAAGAACCAATAAAGTAATTGGCACTTGCGGCTTACACACTTTTAGTGATTGTGGTAAAGCATGTGAGGTAGGTTGTTTACTTAATTCGGATTACTGGCGGCAAGGCTATATGTCTGAAGCACTCAGTGTATTGTTTTTACACGCCAAATCGCTGGGAATTACAAAGTTATATGCAGATATAGATGATGGTAACTTTCGTTCTCAGGCGTTGTTTAAGAAGCTGGGTTTCAATAATCAAAATGGCCAGTTTCAACTCACCATTTAAGTCAGCGTTCAGGCAGACCTGAAAGCGGCTGAAGGAATTTAAAAGAGTCGCAAGGCTGATGAGCGTATAGATGAAGTAAAGCCTCGTATGGCAAATCCGAGGCTTCCTATATCATTGTTTAAACCAGTTAGCCTGATTATACAAATTCGAGCGAGCGAACCACTTTACACGGATTACCTACGGCCACACTGTTGGCTGGGATAGACTTGTTTACAACGCTTCCAGCACCAATTGTGCTGCCTTTTCCTATTGTGACTCCAGGCAGAATAATGCAGCCTCCACCAATCCAAACGTCATCTTCTATGGTTATGGGTTTCGCTTGTCCAATATGTTTTTTACGTTCGCGTGTCAACGCCAGTTTAAAATTGACCCACTTATCGACGTTATCGCCGAAGTAAAATTGACCCACCCATACAATTAACTTTTGCCTTCAGATAGACTTTCTAGAACCGCTGGTATGGTTCCAGCCGCTTTCTTTCCTCTTAATCGATAGCTTTCACCGCTGATTTGTACAATGTGCGAGTGATGAAGAAGTCTATCGAGTAATGCCGCCGTCAACGTTGTATCATCGGCGAACGCATTTGACCATTGAGAGAACGGCAAATTACTGGTCACGATAATGCTGCCTTGCTCATAACGTTTGGCGATGACGTTAAAGAACAAGTTGGCCTCTTCTCTGCCGAACGGTAAGTAGCCGATTTCATCGACGATAAGTAGCTTAGGTGCGAGTACACTTCGTCTCAAGTAGCTTTCAAGCTTACCCTGAGCTTTTGCTGTAGATAGCTGAAGCATCAAGTCTGCTGCGGTGATGAACCGTGTCTTTAGGCCCTTTTGAACCGCTATTTGGCCAAGGCTCACTGCAAGGTGGCTCTTACCAACGCCACTTGGGCCGAGTAATACCACGTTTTCCTTTCGCTCAATGAAGGCTAACCCTGTTAACTCCTTGAGCTGTTTTCTTGGGGCACCCGTTGCGAACTTGAAGTCATAGTCATCGAACGTTTTTTCCATTGGGAAGCTGGCGAACTTAGTCAGTGTGGCTCTTGTGCGTTCTGCTCGCGCTTCCAGTTCAGCGTTCAGAAGTGACTCTAAGTAATCGGCTAGACTCAGTTCACGACTGTTGGCTGCTTCTGCCAGTCTCGGCCACTCCTGACCGATAGCTTGTAACTTCAGCGTTGCACAGGCAGCCTCGATACGACTCATTTGAAGGTTCATGGTCGTACCTCCAACAACGCATCATACGTCGAGAGTGGGTGCTGGAAGCTCTCAAGTGGCATCACACTATCGCTTATTGTTAGTGGTGTGACTGGGCGTGTCGGCGATGGTAGCGACTGAAGTGTAAAGCGCTCTTCATCTAAGAGAACCTGAGGCTTTGCACCTGTCGTACCATGAGTTCGTTGGTGAGCGACGGTTTCTAGCCATGCGCCGATATGTCCATTAAGAACATCGACGGTGATTTTAAGTCCGTGTTGCTTGAGTGTCGCCGCAAGAGGAGTGACGAAACTATTCTTCAAGTAGGAGTTAAATCGCTCCACTTTTCCTTTGGTCTTTGCGCGATATGGACGACAGGCTCTCGGTTTAAAATTGTACTTCTTGGCTGCGGTGAGCAGTGCAGGGTTCCAGCGGTGCTCACCTTCACCGTATGCATCACGCTCTATCATGATGGCTTTCGCATTATCGAACAGAACTTCTTTGGGGACGCCACCGAAGTATTCAAACGCTTCTTCAAGACCTTCTATCCAGTCTTCTTGGCGCTCTCGTTCACTAAAGCGAACGAACGTCGCTCTGCTATAACCAAGCGTTGCCACGAAGGCTTTAACACGGACTCCGTAATGGGTGATGGTCGTAAAGTCCACTTGCATCTGCTCACCTGGCAATGTCTCGAACCGAACGACAGGGTCGACAGGCGTACTTGGTTTGTACTGTTTGATGTACTCCTTAAGCATCGTTATACCGCCTTCATAACCAAGTGATTTTAACTCACGTAGTAAGACGGTTGCGGGTATCCAATAAGGCTTTGCGGCTTCAATCCGCGTACACAAGTAGTCATGGTAGGGCTGAAGTTTAGTTGGTCGGGATTGACGCTCGGGGTACACGGGTGCTTTGCTTCTATCTCGCAGATAAGTACGAACGGTATTCCTTGAGATCCCCAGCTCCTTTGCGATACGGCGGATGCTGCACCCTTGCTGATGTAAAACGTGTATTTCCACTAGTTGCTCCTGATTGATCATAATCCGCCGCTTTGTCCATGTTACGAACGGATAGTTTGACTCAGGTGGGTCAATTTTAAATCGGCGTTAGTGGGTCATTTTTACATCGGCGCTGACACGCGAGGGTCTAGCGGGTGAATGGCCGTATAAATTTGCACATTGGGTGCAATAAAAACGTTGTCACCAATCGTCGTTGGACAACAATCTAACAGCACAAAGTTATAGTTAATAAAAACGTTGTTCCCAAGCGTTGTGTTGATGCCGTAGTCAATTCTTACGCCTTTCTCTATATGCACGTTTTCTCCCACGTGCTTAAAAATACTTTTGATAACCTGTGTTTTTTCTTCCGTCTGACGAGAACTTAGCTGGTTGAAGTGATCCGTTTTATCTCTGGTTTGATAGCGTATTTCTACTAGTTCAGGGTCGTTAATTAAGTACGGCTCCCCAGCCACCATTTTTTCGTAGTCCGTCATTCACATAGCCTCGTGATAAATTATTTAAGACAGTATAGAGAAGGCTTCAGAACTCAGACATGAACTAAATGGCTGTAAATATGTAGCATTTCGCTCATTTAAAAGGGGTAATAATCAAGAAGAGGCGAGTAAGTTTATTTCAGAAAGAGAATAATTAGCGTGTTCAACAGTTAATAATCGCGCTTCTTATCGATAGAACTATAATTAGCCTGTATAAAACAGTATAGGTATGGCTATTATGGCAATTCGAAGGATACATTGCGTAATTCTATTGATGACTATCTTTATCTCTCCTGTGGCTACGTCAAGTGATATGGGGGATGATAACAAGGCGAAAGGAAAGTACTTGGTAACAATAGGTGGTTGTAACGATTGTCATACCGCTGGTTATGCACCGAGTGGTGGAGCAATACCCGAGTCTCAATGGCTACTTGGCGAACAGCTCGGTTTTCGAGGGCCATGGGGAACCACTTACCCTATAAACTTGCGAGAGTACATTGGTAATTTGAGTGAATCAGAATGGGTAGCCACAGCAAAAGAGCTCAAAACCAGGCCTCCGATGCCTTGGTGGATTTTAAACACCATGACAGAAGATGACTTACGCGCTGTCTACCAATACGTTAAGAGTTTAGGCAGTGTAAAAAATACGGTTCCATCGTTTGTGCCTCCTGAAGAGGAACCGAATCCACCATATATTCAATGGCCACAGCCACCAGAGTAAAGCCGCTCGATAAATTATCGCGTACAGTTATCCGAAGCTCGGTATAACAAGATTAAAAAACGGCACCCTTAGATTGAGTGCCGTTTGTTACTTGGACTGAAATGTTAAAGCTGAGTTTATTAAGCGTTCAGAACAAACTTTTCGATAGCTCTTGCCACACCATGGTCATCGTTACTTGCCGTAATGTAGTCGGCGATCTTTTTGGTTTCTTCCATGGCGTTTTCCATCGCGATGCCTAAGCCCGCAAATTCCAACATATGATGATCGTTTTCTGCGTCACCCATACAAATCACTTCTTCCGGTTTAATAGATAAGTGCTCAGCAATCGCAGCAATACCAATGCCTTTATTGCTTAATGGGTTAAGAAATTCTAGGAAGTATGCCGCGCTCTGAACGACGGTAAATTTGTCACGCATTTCCGAAGGCAATGCAGCAATGACTTCGGTTAGCTTGCTTGGCTCTGCAACCATCATCGCTTTGATAATTGGGTGGTCATCTTCCAGAGATTCAAAGCACATTTCGGTGACATTAAGGCCGTTAATTTTTGCTTCAATATCGGTGTAAGGGTTGTTTTCGTTCGTGATCAACCCGTGAACCTGACTAAACGCATGCACATAAGCGCCGAGTTCTTTTGCTTTTTGAGCGACCAACTTCGCTGCTTTACCGTCAATGATTTGCTGGTGGATGATTTCATTTGTGCCAATGTTTTTGACCATTGAACCGTTGTAGTAGAGAACGAAATCTTTGTCTGAACGAATGTCCAGCTCATCTAACTTATCTTGCATGCCATCGATTGGACGGCCAGAGGCCAGTACAACCGTCACGCCAGCTTCTCTCGCTTTAGCGATCGCGCGTTTATTTTCTTCTGAGATTACTTTTTCGCTGTTTAACAGTGTGCCGTCCATGTCCAGGGCGATCAATTTATACATTTTACTTACCTTAAAAACTGAAGTTTGTGGCTTGCTTCTTTAACAACCATAGAAACACGTCCTGCCTATGAAACTACAAAATGGTCTATTTTAACAATTAATTTTTGGTTTGAATTGACCTAGACACAGCTCTCCATTAAGGTCTTCGCCTCGAAGTATTATGAGTGAGTGAGTTCTACGTTGTATAAGCTAAATGAGATGTTTGAAACCATCCAAGGAGAAGGGGTCTTTACTGGCGTTCCCGCTGTTTTTGTTCGTCTTCAAGAATGCCCGGTTGGGTGTTCATGGTGTGACACGAAACAGACCTGGGAGGCGGCAGAAGAGGACCAACGTTCGATTGGTGATATTCTGATTAAGACGGAAGATTCTCCGACGTGGTGTGTTGCAACGGCAGAAGACATCGTAGAGCAATATAAGAAGCAAGGTTTCAACGCAAAGCATATCGTTATTACTGGTGGTGAGCCGTGTATTTACGATTTACGCCCGTTAGCACAAGCGTTTGAAGACATGGGTTGCCAGTGCCAGATTGAGACCAGTGGTACGTCAGAAGTCGTTACGACAGAGAAAACCTGGGTGACAGTGTCACCAAAAGTGGCAATGAAAGGCAAATTACCCGTGCTGAAAAGCGCATTGGAAAGAGCGAATGAAATTAAGCATCCGGTAGGAACTCAGAAAGACATCGACCATCTTGATGAGCTATTAGCGTCTGCTGAAATTACGCCGCAGACGATCATTGCTCTGCAGCCGATTAGCCAGAAGCCTCGCGCGACGCAATTGTGTATTGATACCTGTGTTGCTCGCAATTGGCGCTTGTCGATTCAAACTCATAAATACCTAAGTATTGCTTAAGCTCGGAGAGTAACATGAAAAAAGCCGTCGTTGTTTTTAGTGGAGGGCAGG
Organism: Allocatenococcus thiocycli; assembly: GCF_921292965.1. Taxonomy (NCBI): domain Bacteria; kingdom Pseudomonadati; phylum Pseudomonadota; class Gammaproteobacteria; order Vibrionales; family Vibrionaceae; genus Allocatenococcus; species Allocatenococcus thiocycli. Next base: position 19,513 of record NZ_CAKLCK010000016.1, on the reverse strand, counting down.
ATTCGACTACCTGTCTTGTTCAGGCACTGAAAGAATTTGATGAAGTACACGCGATCACTTTTGACTATGGTCAGCGTCACAAACTCGAGATCGAGGTAGCTCAACAGGTAGCGAAAGATTTGGGTGTTGCAGCGCATAAAGTGATGGATGTGGGCTTGTTAAACGAACTGGCTATTAGCTCTCTGACTCGTGATGACATTCCTGTCTCGCATGAACTGCAAGAAAATGGCCTGCCGAACTCGTTCGTTCCTGGACGCAACATTCTGTTTTTAACACTAGCGGGCATTTATGCCTATCAGATTGGTGCAGAGACAGTTATCACTGGCGTTTGTGAAACCGACTTTAGTGGCTACCCTGACTGTCGTGACGACTTCGTGAAAGCAATGAATGCCGCTTTGGTAAAAGGTATGGATCGTGAGTTGACGATTAAAACTCCATTGATGTGGCTGAACAAAGCGGAAACCTGGGCGCTAGCTGACCAGTATGATGCGCTGCAACTGGTTCGCGAAAATACGCTTACTTGTTACAACGGCATCATCGGCGATGGTTGTGGTGATTGTCCATCCTGCGATCTGCGTAAAGCAGGTTTAGAGGACTACCTGAATAACAAAGACGCGGTTATGCAGTCATTGGTTGAAAAACAAAATTCCGAAGCTTGATACATAAGGGATAACTCCAGTGAGACTGGTATTATCCCTTACTCAGGTTGACAGGCTGGTCGTGAGCATCGACAAACACATTGCTGCCGCTGCTTTTTGCCTGAGATAACGCTTGGTCTAAAATCGAATAAAGTTCATCAAAATGAGTTAATGGATTTGATGTCGCGAGATAGGCCAAGCTTGCTGTTACAACGACTTCTTCATTCTTTTCTGTTTTGATGCTTAGTTCTGAAATCGTTTTGTGTAGACTCTGAATTCGGAATGGGACATCTATTTCATCAACATTCTTAAGTAGTAGAACAAACTCTTCACCACTTAAGCGCCCAATAAAGTCATCTTTGTTCAACTTCGCGCTGATTTTCTGACAAACCTGCTTGAGTACCAAGTCTCCTGCCGGATGTCCGTAAGCATCGTTAATTGACTTAAAGTTATCTAAATCGACCAACGCGAGGACATAGCGTAATTCTCCGTCTGTTTTTGTTGCCTGTCTCTTTATTGTTTCAATACTGGTGGAACGATTCAAAGCGCTGGTCAAACTATCTAAACGCGCCTTTTTCCTAGCCTGTCGCTGCACGACAAGTGTCAGTATGAGTAAAACCACCAAACAGAAAACAATAAAGTTATAGATGGTTTTTTGTTCTGTAAGTTTCTCAAATTCAGTTTGTTTTAGATTGCGCTCAATGTTTAAGCGAGCAAGATTAAGATCGTACTCATACTCATTTTTGGTGAGGTCCAGAGCTTCCATCGCTTTCATGTTTTTTGAATCACGATTTGCTAACTCTAATGTTGAATACGCTTCGTAATGTGACAAAGCGGCTTGAAAGTTATTCAGGGCCTGATAAGCCTTAGAAAGCAGCAGTTGCGCCTTGGCTTGCAGTAATGGCCGTGAATTGTCCGTCGATAATCTTAGCGCGGAATTAGCGTGCTCAATCGCAGTCTTGGCATCCAAACGTTTCAGGTATGCAAAACCTGCGGCTAAGTGCGCTTCGGTTTGAAGATGGTTGTTTCCGTACCGTTCACCAAGCCCCAAGGCTTGATTAACATACTTGAGCGCCTCTTCCACATTGCCAGATTCGGCTTCAGCTGATGAAAGGCCAAGATAAACTAAACCTTGACCGTATGGATACTCAAAATGCTCTAAGATAGTGAGTGAGTTTTTATAGTGTGTAATGGCTTTATCAAAGTCTTTGGCTTTGGCATACATGGCAGCAAGGCTGTGCTCGACCTGTGCTACTTCGACTGGTGTGCCATCTTGTTGACGAGCAAGCAGGGCCTGTATTAGATATTGTTCTGATTGCTCAAATTGCCCAAGCTCTGCCAACAAATTGCCAACATCGTTATAGACTCCAGACGGGTCGCTCTGATAGGGCATATTTGCAAGAAGTCGACGGTATACGCTTATCGATTTTTCATAATCGCCACGAAAATTGTAGTTATTGGCGATGACGCGAAGCGAGAGATCCTTCGGGAAGTTCTCCTGATGCTTATTATCAAAATGGCTTTCTAACGATGAGCAGAAAAAATTCGCTTTGTGGTAACGCCCTTGTTGATTCAAGGTGTAACAAAGTTGGTAATTCATCAGGGCTTCACCCTCGATGCTAGCACTTTGTTTCATCTTATTTCTTAGCGAGATAAAGCTCTTTACCGACGCATCATAGCTGCCTTGTCTTCGCTCATTTAAAGCGAGAATGTATTCGGCTTCGAGCGTGGCAAACGCATTGTTTCGCCCTTGGCTATTCCCATAATAGGGCTGTTTCATGTTAGACATGTATTCATAAATCAAACCACTTACATACAGCTTTTCACTGTCATATTTTGCGGTGTGATAGCGGCTTTGAAGCAGGCTGAGCGCTGACTTGGCATTGGTTTTTAATGTGGCCTGATAAACTGAATGCCATTGAGTAACGTTCTGATTTTGTTGATTGTAGTGAGGGTGACTATAGGCCGGACTACAAAAAAGCAGGAGGCAGAGCAGGAGATACAGCGTGCGCATATTATGATGTTATCGATATTACTTTTGTATGGATAGATTACTCATTATCTACTGAGTTGTATGAATCGGTGAAGTATGTAAAGGCGAAAAGAGTGACAAAAACTATGCGCTTTGTCGATGTTTGGAGTGAAAGTTATAAAAATACCAAATTAAAAGACCCCAGCTTTGTGGGCTGAGGTCTCATCAATTAGTCTACATAAAGTTTTGCTAGATCTTGTGGTTCCATTTCTTTGCCTTCTAACTGCGCGTTCCAGTTAGTGCCAACAAGAACACCATCTTCAGCAAGAGTAAGAAGCCAGTCTTCTACAAAAATATCCAAAGGAATTTCCAGGACATCGAAATCAGCCCACTCTTCAACGTTATGTGCTTCTGCATCTTCTTTCGATGACCAGAAAGGCATAACTTCACTATTTTCGAATTCAGTCGAATCGCAGGATAGCCAACCTTCTTCGTTACGCAGACCCCAAACTAACTGGTTTTCTTTAGTTTCGGACACGAAAAGGTCAAGGTTTTCTTGGATATCTGATGTAAGTTTGCTCATTTCAAAACTCTCATTGTTATGACGTAGCTAGGTTAACATTAAAGGGCGGATTCCTAAAGCATAATACGGTTTGCATCGTTGCTAAAAGGAAAGGAGCCGAAGCTCCTTTGTTTAATTTAATGGTGGCTATATTCAGGTTAATTCTTTGGTAGCGTCGTAAAGACTGTCCACTCTTTTTTTACTTCGCCTTTATACCCGATCACCGTTGCTGTCACACGTCGATTTTGAGCATGGCTCACTGCATCGGTGCCACTAGTTGCCAGAACGGTATCGCCATACCCGACAATAGTGACTCTTCCCGGACTAATTCCGTTTCGGAGTAGCTCACTTCTCACGTTATTAGCACGTCGTTTGGAAAGGTCCAGATTATGCTCTGCGGTACCAGTTCGGCTTGCGTACCCCTGAATTTCAATAGAGGTTTCAGGGTATTCTTTCAAGAAGTTAGACAGCTGGAGAATTTGTTGCGCAAACACTGGGTTGACCTTATCTGAATCATTGGCGAACAACACACGAAGCTGCATTTTCTTTGAGGTGCTTTCGTACATGCCACAGCCATCGTTGTCGATATCGGCCCCTTCTGGTGTGCCAGGGCATAGATCTCTTTCGTTGATCACACCATCGCTATCATCATCAAGGTGGTCGGCGCTTTGCTCAGCGATAGGTGTATCCATGTATTCATATTCGTCACCGTTTTCATCAGGAGAAGAACTACATGCAGCCACGACGAACGACAGTGCAATAATAGTTATGTATTTCATAATTAGTACTCCACTTTATCTAGCCATTCTTGTGGTACGCTAACTCTCAATGCACTGAGAAGTTGGCCAGTTGCGTTCATCACTCTATACTTTGCGAACTGCTCAGCATATTTCGCGTCTAGGTAGTCTTTGCGCGCTTCAAACAGCTCGTTTTGTGTGTTCAATACATCGAGCAGAGTTCGTTGACCGATTTTGTATTGCTTTTCGTAAGCAATCACGGTTTCAGACGCAGAATCGACGTGATCCGACAAGAACTCTTTTTGTTGGAGTGTTAAATCCAGCGCTGTCCAAGACAGTTTTAAGCCTTCTTCCACATTTTTGTACGCACTTTCACGTAAATCCTTAGCCTTATTAAGTTGGTAGGCGAAACTATCTGCGTTTGCGGAATCACTACCACCATTAAACAAGTTATAACGAAGTCGAAGCATAGCTAAGGTTTCGTCACTTCGTCCTTTAAGACCATCAGCGTCATCTCTCCAAGCTTGCGATGCTTCTATCGAAATCGTTGGGTAGAATACGCCTTTTGATTGCTTGTACTGGAACTTGGCTGAGTCGACATCCGCGAGAGCAACTTGAATAACAGGATGGAATTCATACGCTGTATCTATTGCCTCTCCCACAGTGTAAGGGAGAAAGTTTTCGTCTGCTCGTGGAAAAATTAGCCCTTGTGGTGTTTGGCCAACTAGGCGGGTAAACATCGTATGGGTGTCGTAGAGGTTGTTTTGTGCGGCAGCGAGGTTACCGTGAGCTTTCGCAATACGAGCTTCAACCTGAGTTAAATCTGCTGTTGAACCGATGCCAGATTTTACACGCTTTGAAATGTCTGAATAGATGTCTTTGTGAACCGCGAGGTTGTCCTCTGAGAGTTTCAACACCTCGTAAGCTTTCACGGAATCTAAATATACTTTTGTGACCTCTAACGCTTTGTCTGACGCATCAGCTAATAGTTGGAATCGTACCGACTCTGCATCAGCAGCCGTTCTATCAATATCATTCAGCGTAGCACTACCGTCCCATATCAATTGAGTCAACGTGATCGACGCTTCTTTCCTGGTGTAATCTGTATCTCCTCGAGATACCTCATCTGACGGGTCTAGGCCTTCGTAACCAATCCCAGCATCTAAGTCAATGGATGGAAGATAAGCGCCCGTAGATGCGTCATTTATGTAGCGCTTACTCGTAAACTCGTTGAATGCACTTTTTATATCTGGGTTATTTTGTAACGTCAATGTCACTGCTTGCTCTAGCGTTTGACCGAAAACGGGTATAGACACGATTAAGCTGCAACAACAGGCGTATGTGAGTCGGTTCCATTTCACGGTAGTTCTCCTAAAAATCGTGTTGCTTTTTGTTGTTATATCTCAGTTATGAGACAGGTCGCCACAATTAACAGGGTTTGAGTTGGGAATAGATCAACCTTCTGTTAAACCGAGGCTTTTACTTAAAAAATCCACGGATGCACTTGTATAAACTTTAGCACATGGGTTTGGTTTTGCTTGACTAGTCACTATGCCAAGGTAAATAAAATGCATTATTTATCAATAGGTTGGCTTTGTAGTTGCCCGCTTTTAAAAACCTCGACTTTCAAACTACGAAATAGATCACGAAAGCACCATAAGCATTAAAGTTATAACGAAAATATGCTGATTTTGACTAAACTATAGTCGTAAATTAAAAGGTGACAAACTTTTGGAATAGTTTGAATTGGGGCGAGGTAGGTATGGATCGAGTAACTTTGAGCGCTTTAATGGGCAACATAGTGGTGATCGGGCTTGATGGAAATGTAAGGACCCTTGCAGAAGGAGAGTCCCCAAAGCCTGGTGAATTGATAATCGAAGAGCTTTCAGATACTTCTGAGCTGGTTGTTGAGCAAGTTACCCCGCAAGGTAGCTCGATAAATGTAACGGATGACATTACCGATCTGATAGAAGCTGTAGCACAAGGGCAGGACCCGACTCAACTCGGAGAAGAATTTGATACCGCAGCTGGTGAAGTGAGTGGTTCTAGTCCTCAAAACACCGGGGCGATTAGCCGAACTGGCGCTGAGTCATTAGCCAGCACTAACTTTGAGACAGTTGGAATAAGCGGAACTGGATTCTCTAGTACACAGCTTCAGACTCTGTTTGATATTTTCCAACCTCAAACGCCACAACCAACCGATATTCCAATCCCGGCGCAGGTGGTCGCTCAAGGTATTTCTAGCCCTACCGTTAACGAAGGTGAGCAGGTCAATTTTGAAGTCACTTTAGATCAGCCAACCGAAGAAATAACTGACATTGAATTATCATTGGGCGATGGATCCGCAGTCGGTGGTTCTGCTGGAGAAGAGGGCACTGACTACGTTAATTCAACGGTACTGGTCACTTTGTCAGATGGAACGACTCGGGAAGTTGAGGTCAATGACGACGGCACGTTTACCATTTCTCTCCCAATCGGAGAGCAGTCATTCACCGTGAGCTTGGATACGCTAAGTAATGATGTTTATGAAGGCCCAGAAACCTTTACCTTGACCGGTACTACCAAAAACCAATCAACGCCAGTTTCGGGCACTGCGACTGTTTTAGATGACCGTCCAATTGTTTCGATTTCCGATGTGGGCAACGTTGATGAAGGCAGTACGGCCACTTTTACCGTCACGTTAAGCAATGCGTCGGAAGACACCGTACAGGTGCAACTGGCATTAAATCCAGGAGACACTGAAGCGGATGATCTCGGCACCTTGGAATACAACACCGGTTCAGGCTGGGTGAGTGTACCAGAGGATGGCATTGTTACCGTGCCTGCGGGCATGACTGAGTTTGATGTACGTGTTGAAACCACGCCTGATGATGTGTACGAGGGACCGGAAGATTTCAGCGTTACCGTCACTGGTTTAGACGCAGTTCAGGGTGAAGATACGGGACAAGCAACCATCGTGGACGATGGAACCCTTACAGATGATGACCGTCCAATTGTGTCGATTTCCGATGTGGGCAACGTTGATGAAGGCAGTACGGCCACTTTTACCGTCACGTTAAGCAATGCGTCGGAAGACACCGTACAGGTGCAACTGGCATTAAATCCAGGAGACACTGAAGCGGATGATCTCGGCACCTTGGAATACAACACCGGTTCAGGCTGGGTGAGTGTACCAGAGGATGGCATTGTTACCGTGCCTGCGGGCATGACTGAGTTTGATGTACGTGTTGAAACCACGCCTGATGATGTGTACGAGGGACCGGAAGATTTCAGCGTTACCGTCACTGGTTTAGACGCAGTTCAGGGTGAAGATACGGGACAAGCAACCATCGTGGACGATGGCAGTGGCCCGGGTCCTGATCCAGATGATGACCGTCCAAATGTCTATATCGTCGAAGACAGTGTTGGCGTCAATGAAGGCACCGGCGCGGAATATACCGTGAAGTTATCGGCGGCGGCCGATATCGATGTGACGGTAAAACTCACCACCTCCACCGACGGCAGTAACACCGCCGAGTCCGACGACATTGGCAGCATTGTGGTGACCTTAGCCGATGGGGTTACCGTGGTGAATGTCAACAGTGACGGCACGTACACCATTCCAGCGGGTCAGACCGAGCTGAAAGTGACGGTGCCAACCACGGATGATGACGTGTACGAAGGCGATGAAACCTTCACCGTGATGGTGGAAGGCGACACCGGTGTGCTCGGCAGCGACAGTGCGCAGGGCATTATTTATGACGGTGGTAACGGCCCGGATCCCGATCCGGATGATGACCGTCCAAATGTCTATATCGTCGAAGACAGCGTCGGCGTCAATGAAGGCACCGGCGCGGAATATACCGTGAAGTTATCGGCGGCGGCCGATATTGATGTGACGGTAAAACTCACCACCTCCACCGACGGCAGCAACACCGCCGAGTCCGACGACATTGGCAGCATTGTGGTGACCTTAGCCGATGGGGTTACCGTGGTGAATGCCAACAGTGACGGCACGTACACCATTCCAGCGGGTCAGACCGAGCTGAAAGTGACGGTGCCAACCACGGATGATGACGTCTACGAAGGCGATGAAACCTTCACCGTGATGGTGGAAGGTGACACCGGTGTGCTCGGCAGCGACAGTGCGCAGGGCATTATTTATGACGGTGGTAACGGCCCGGATCCCGATCCAGATGATGACCGTCCAAATGTTTATATCGTCGAAGACAGTGTCGGCGTCAATGAAGGCACCGGCGCGGAATATACCGTGAAGTTATCGGCGGCGGCTGATATCGATGTGACGGTAAAACTCACCACCTCCACCGACGGCAGTAACACCGCCGAGTCCGACGACATTGGCAGCATTGTGGTGACCTTAGCCGATGGGGTTACCGTGGTGAATGCCAACAGTGACGGCACGTACACCATTCCAGCGGGTCAGACCGAGCTGAAAGTGACGGTGCCAACCACGGATGATGACGTGTACGAAGGCGATGAAACCTTCACCGTGATGGTGGAAGGTGACACCGGTGTGCTCGGCAGCGACAGTGCGCAGGGCATTATTTATGACGGTGGTAACGGCCCGGGTCCCGATCCGGATGATGACCGTCCAAATGTTTATATCGTCGAAGACAGTGTCGGCGTCAATGAAGGCACCGGCGCGGAATATACCGTGAAGTTATCGGCGGCGGCTGATATCGATGTGACGGTAAAACTCACCACCTCCACCGACGGCAGCAACACCGCCGAGTCCGACGACATTGGCAGCATTGTGGTGACTTTAGCCGATGGGGTTACCGTGGTGAATGCCAACAGTGACGGCACGTACACCATTCCAGCGGGTCAGACCGAGCTGAAAGTGACGGTGCCAACCACGGATGATGACGTCTACGAAGGCGATGAAACCTTCACCGTGATGGTGGAAGGCGATACCGGTGTGCTCGGCAGCGACAGTGCGCAGGGCATTATTTATGACGGTGGTAACGGCCCGGATCCCGATCCGGATGATGACCGTCCAAATGTTTATATCGTCGAAGACAGCGTCAATGTAGACGAAGGCAATGACGCCACGTTTACAGTTCGGTTATCGGCAGCAGCCGAACTTGATGTCACCGTGGATTTAACTATTTTGACAGATGGCAGTAACACCGCTGAGTCGGATGATATTGGCAGCATTGTGGTCACTTTGGCCGATGGTGTCACCGTAGTGGATGCCAACAGTGACGGTACGTACACCATCCCTGCGGGTCAGACCGATCTAAAAGTCACGGTGCCAACAATACCTGACAATGATTACGAAGGTAATGAAACCTTCACCGTAATGGTGGAAGGCGATACTGGTGCACAGGGCAGCGACAGCGCAATTGGTATTATTTACGACGACGACACTCCGCCTTCAATTTCTAATATTATCGATGCGGTTGTTTCAGAAGAAGGGCTTTCGTTCGCGAACCCTGATAATAAACCGAATACGGTTCCAGCCACTGATACGACAAATTCAGCTAGCTTTACCGGTTCATTTACTGTTGCAGATCCAGATACGGCCGACGTCTCCGTTGTTCTTTCTGCCCCAAGCACGCTTACCTCAGGAGGAGAAGTGGTGAGTTGGGTATGGGATAACAGTACACAAACGCTTACGGGTTCAACAGGGCCAGAAGCATCGGATGTTGTTGCTACCGTTGTGTTAACTGAGCCATCAAACTCCGGGCAAGGTACATGGGATTACACAGTAACTTTGCATAAACCACTGGATCATCCGCAAAATGATCAGGAAGACATCATTAGCTTCGATCTGGGTATTTCTGTTAGTGATGGTCAAACAACCACAACTGAAAGCCTCAACATCATCATTGAAGATGACTCACCTTATGCAGAAGCAGTCGTTGAAAATGTCAACGCAACGCAAACCAACGGGACAAATGTACAGCTTGTGCTAGACGTATCCGGCTCAATGAACCGAGATTCTGTCACGGGTTCTTATAATAATGTCGAGACTTCACGGTTAGATGTACTGAAAAGTGCTGCGATTGCCTTGTTACTTGAATATCAACTACTCGGTGAAACCAAAGTGCAAATCACGCTCTTTGATAGTAACGCCAATATACTCACAGAAAACGGCATTTTATCGGCAGATAATTCGTTACCAAGTGATTTGGCCTCGATATGGATGGACATTGATCAAGCTATAGCACTGATTAACGGTTTAACTGCTGACGGCAATACTGACTACGATGATGCGGTACGTTTGGCTGGGGATGATGCAATCTGGGGGAATGCTGAGGTGATTGAAAACGCCAATAATGTCAGCTATTTCTTATCTGATGGTGCGCCTAACCCAAGTACTGGACAAATTAACTCAGTGGAACAAGAAGAGTGGGAATCACAGCTCGAAAAACATGATGTAACAGCACTGGCGTATGGCGTTGGTACCGGCACATCTACCGAATACTTGGAACCCGTCGCTTACGATGCCACCAGAGAGGTAGGAAAACAAATAGACCCTGTTGTTGTAGAGGATATTAGTACCTTGCCAGCGGTACTGATCCAATCGATTGTCGCTCCAATCACTGGTGTGCTAGGCACCGATGCGGTCGGTGCTAGTTCGTCATTATTTGGCGCGGATGGTGGTTATGTGGCTTCGGTTAACTATGGAGGCTCTACTGGTATCACAGTTACATTTGATGGTACGACTATTACCGTAGATGACTCCTCAAACAGTACAGGTGTCACCACGATAGTCGACAATGTTGAGAATCGCGTAACATTTGTCATGGATGAGAAAAACTCTTTGGTTCTTGATCTCAACACCGGTGAATATACGTTCTTTGCCTCTTCTATCACAACCGAAACACAGTTTGATTTTGATTATGTGTTAACCGATTTAGATGGGGATAAAGTGGCAGAAACCGTCACGTTTGAGCTCGAACCGAACTCTGTTCAGGCAATTGATGATATCGCGTCTACGCCTGAAGGAACTCCAGTTCTTGTTGACGTATTATCCAATGATACGAGTGGCGGTAATGGTGAGACCTTAATGCTTGCTGACGCAGTGGTCGACCCAAGTCAAGGACAGGTTTTGATAGTCGATAACCAAATTGTGTTCGTCCCGTCTAACAACCTAGATGATGGGGATAGTGTGCGAATCTCTTATCGAACTGAATCATCGAATGGTGATTTCGATATCGGTGCGCTTAACGTGTCAATTACGGCGAGTACGGGTAATGCCACAGGTGTCGGTAGTGATTCTGATGATGTACTCGTTGGTACTGCAAATGCTGATATATTACTTGGTGGAGTAGGAGACGATACGCTATCTGGATATGCAGGCGACGATATCATTGTTGGCGGTCTTGGCTCTGATATTCTCACTGGCGGAGCAGACAGCGATGTTTTTGTTTGGACTCAAATGGACACTGCTATCGATACTGTCACGGACTTTAACGCTGCTGAAGGCGATAAACTCGAGTTCAGAGATCTGTTTGATGACATGTCCGGCTCTGATATCTCCACACTTTTGGATGATTTCGAATCGGGTGATTACAATGGCCAAGTTGATGATGTTACGCTCTCCGTAACTGAGCTAAACGGAAACTCTACACTGACTATCAACAAAGGTGGGCAGCAATTAGAGGTCAATTTTGATGGCGCATCTGCTGCAGATATCGCAAATAGCTTGATTAGTAATCTCGAGCAGTTCAGAGAGTAGATGGAGTTAAGCCTTAAAAAACGGAGCGAAAGCTCCGTTTTTAATTCGATACTTATATGATGAGGTCTAAAGCACCTTACAAGCAAAGCCTTTCAGATAGAAACCTTCTGGGTAGGCCGTATCAGTTGGGTGGTCTGCCGCTTGTTCAAAACGCTCAACAAACTTAACTTGGCGATTCGCATCAACTGCCGCATCCGCGATGATTTTTTGGAATAGGACTTGGTCCATTAAGCCAGAGCAAGAGTAAGTAAGCAGAGTGCCACCAGGCTTTAGGATTTGCATCGCTAGCATGTTGATGTTGGCAACGTTGTGCCTACAAAACTTTGCAAGCGAACCCTTTCAAGTAAAACCCTTCAGGGTATGAAGTATCAACAGGGTGGTCAGCAGCCTGTTCAAATCGTTCAACAAACTTAACCGTCCGACCTGCATCAATAGCCGCATCTGCAATAATCTTCTGAAATAACGCTAAGTCCATCAACCCAGAACAAGAATAAGTTAATAACGTGCCCCCTGATTTTATGATTTGGAGTGCTAGCATGTTGATGTCTTTATAACCGCGACATGCACCATTCAGTTGCGCTTTGCTCTCGGCAAACTTTGGTGGGTCCATAATCACCACATCAAATTGAGTGCCTTGATCGCGGTACTCGCGTAGCAACTTAAACACGTCTGCGTTTAGGAAAACAGCACGCTTCTTAGAAATGTCGAACTCGTTCAGTTCGGCGTTAAATTTTGCCGTGTCCAGAGCTGGTTGAGAAACGTCCGCGTTGATAACACGCTTTGCTCCGCCTTTAAGTGCATAAAGACCAAAGCCGCCGGTATAAGAGAAGCAGTTTAGGACTTCTTTATCCTTCATGTATTTCATCGCTTGTTGACGACTGTCACGTTGGTCCAGGTAGAAACCGGTTTTATGGCCACCAACGATATCGACACTGATTTTGACGCCGTTCTCTTCGATTACCACAGATTTTGGTGGCTCTTCACCATGTAAAACGCCTGTGGTTTCTTTCAAGCCTTCTTTTTTACGTACCGCCACATCAGAACGTTCGTAAACGTTACAGCCTGGGAAGCACTCAACAAGCGCGTCTACGATTGCCTGTTTGTTGTACTCTGCGCCAGCACTTAATAACTGACAGACGAAGAAGTTCTGGTAACGGTCGATAGTCACGCCTGGTAAGCCGTCAGACTCTGCCGCAACTAAGCGGTAGCCGCTTAGTCCATCACGCTCGATAACGTCTTCACGTAGAAGCTGCGCATCTTTAAAACGTTTGACGAAAAACGCTTTGTTGATGTCCTCTTTTTCAAAGCTCCAAATACGAGCACGGATTTGAGATTCCGGTGAATATGCCGCTTTTGCTAACCATTTACCGTCGTGAGTGAATACATCAACCGTTTCGCCAAGCGCGGGTTCGCCCTCAACTTTATTGATGCCTCGAGAGAAGATCCATGGGTGCTTACGCTTAACCGATTTCTCACGACCTTTAACCAAATAGATAGCAGCTGTCATTTCTTTAGCTCTTGTTGAATTTTGAAAGGGGCGTATTGTCCGGGATGTTGCTGGTAAAAGCAATAACCATTGGGAATCAGTTGGTTTTGCATTGGGTTACGCTGTCACTTGATGGTGTGTTACTAAATTTATAGCCAACTTTATTTGAAATTTAGGTGAATGAGAGACTTATCAATCCCGCCTGTCGGATTTTCTTCCATAATTGATTTAGAACCCGCTACGCTTATTGAAGGGCTCGATGGGTCTGCAATAACCATTATAAGAAGCGAAATAACGATGAATCTGAAGTGTGAAAAGTATGTAGTAAAAGGTCTTGTTCAAGGAGTGGGGTTTCGGTATCAAACCTCACATCAGGGATTGAAGCTGGGTTTGACTGGCTACGCTAAAAACCTAAACAATGGCGATGTGGAAGTGGTTGCCTGCGGCACTGAACCGCAAATTGATGAGTTTACTGAGTGGTTGAAAGAGGGGCCACGGACGGCAACTGTCGAAAGCGTATCGCATGAAAACGCTTCATATAAACCATACCGCGGCTTCAAAATTTTATGATTAAAGGCATTTCGCTGGTTTCGGGAGTCCAGCCAGTTTGGTTGCCTGCTTTGCAGGGCCTTTTTTGAATAGCTTAAACAGGTATTTGCTGTTGCCTTTTTCTGGTCCGTGCGCTTTTTCCATCGCCTTAACCAACATTCTTACTGCTGGGGAGGTATTGAACTCTTCATAAAAGTCGCGAACAAAGTGGACGACTTCTAAGTGCGCTTCGGTTAGCTCAATGCCTTCTTCTTCCGCCAATAACTCAATCATACCTTCTTCCCATTGAGTATGGTCCAACAAGTAACCCTGAGCATCGGTTTCAATTTCTTTGCCGTTGTAAACGAACATCACGTTCTATCCGTTAAGTAATCTTTGATGTTTATAGATTAGCGTACAGGTGTGGAACTTCTCAACTAAATAATCACACCATGCGTTCAAGCGCAGTAAAAGCAACCAAATTATGGCGTAGGTTGCTTTTTATTTGTTTATTCAAAAATTTAGCTATTCATTCACTGTGTTAGAAAATCCTCGGGGTAAATACAGCTGACTTTGCATAAACATGCGTTAATTGATCGTTTTTACATCTACTCTTACATTTGTGAAGACGAGGAGACTAGCGGTTTCTTTTTTAATTGAGTGAGTTATAGCGTTGTACTGACTCTGATTGAGTATTATCTTTGATGAGCTTAATTGAATAATGATGACAGGGAGTCAGTCATGTCGAAACAAAGGTACGTTGAAATTAATGACAGCGTGAAATCAACTTGGTTTATAGAAAGAATTTGGCAGCTAGCAGAATCATTGCCAATAGAAGAGATTCCAATCGACCAAATCAATGGTCCAGATGAAGTGACATGGTTCAATGTTAACGGGCCACTACCAACGTGTCGTGAAATTGCCTTGCATTGTAAGCGCATAAACGAAGCGGATTTGTCGTATCCAGTCATATTGACCAGCGATTATAGAGTGTTTGATGGTATGCACCGAATCGCTAAAAAGATCATGATGGGTGAGCAGACTATTCAAGTAAGGCGCTTTAGGCAGAACCCTGAAGCGGATGAAGTCGTCGATCTCGAACTAGAGCAAGTGTAAAAGCAATATATGAACAAACAAAAAGCCCGAGGTGTGTACCCTCGGGCTTTTTTAATTCTATTCAATCTGACTGATTAGTCGTCGTTCATGATGCCTAGAATGCTTAGTAGGCTGATGAAGATGTTGTAGATTGATACGTATAGCGTCACTGTCGCAGAGATGTAGTTCGTTTCACCGCCACGGATGATGCCTTGAGTCGTCATCAGAATCGCCATGGTTGAGAACACGATGAACAAGCTGCTCATTGCCAAGTGTAGAATCGTTGACTGAATGAAGATGCTTGCAATCATACCAACCACAAGTACCACAAACAGAGACAACATCAGGCCGCCCATCATAGATAGGTCACGCTTAGTTGTTAGCGCGTATGCTGAGGCTGCCATAAACGATATAGCCGTACCACCTAGAGCGGTCAGTACAACGTCACCCATACCTGCACCGATGTACATGTTTAGGATTGGGCCAATCGTGTAACCCAAGAAACCTGTGAACAGGAAGGTGAAAACCAATCCAAGGCTGTTGTTACGGTTCTTTTCTGTTAGGAAAAGCAGACCATAGAAACCAACCAACATAAGGATGATGCCCGGACGTGGTAGGTTAAACGCCATTGATACGCCAGCAACCACAGCTGACCATAGAAGCGTCATCGACAGTAGGGCGTAAGTATTACGCAATACTTTGTTCGTTTGTAGAGCACTTTCTTGTGTTGAAGTACGGGTAAACATTGGACTGTTCATATTCTTCCTCGATAAGAGACTTTCTTATAAGTACATTTATGGGGTTGAAAGTTCAAAAAATCAAGCCCTAACCATGTATCGCTATGACAAAATAATAATAGAAATAAGACGTTATGTATGTGATAACTTGTAACACAATATTACTGCCAGATATAGCGAACGTAGATAACGTTACCATAACTGACGACGTATTGAAAAAGGCACTGTTCCTATTGAAATCAGTGCCTTTTTAGAGTGTCTCTAGCGCAAAATATTAATGGTGTAAAATTTGCGATAGGAAGTTTTGAGTACGATCAGATTGCGGGTTCTCGAAGAAATCTTTCGGATTATTTTCTTCGATGATTTCACCGGCATCCATAAAGATCACTCGGTCAGCCACTTCTTTCGCAAAACCCATCTCGTGCGTTACACACAACATGGTCATGCCTTCTTCTGCCAGCTCAACCATAACATCCAGCACCTCACGCACCATTTCTGGGTCGAGTGCAGATGTTGGTTCATCAAACAACATCACTTTTGGATTCATACACAAAGAACGAGCGATTGCCACACGTTGTTGCTGGCCACCAGAGAGCTGACCCGGGTACTTATCCGCTTGGTCAGGGATCTTAACGCGCTGAAGATACTTCATCGCAATGGCTTCAGCTTCGTCTTTCGGCATTTTTTTAACCCAAATAGGCGCAAGCGTGCAGTTTTCCAACACGGTTAGGTGAGGGAAGAGGTTGAAGTGCTGAAAACACATGCCAACTTCACGACGAACCGCTTCGATGTTTTTCAAGTCTTCCGTCAGTTCGGTTACCGAAACAAAGATTTCACCTGCCTGATGCTCTTCCAATCGGTTAATACAGCGAATCATGGTCGATTTTCCTGAACCCGAAGGCCCACAGATAACGATCTTTTCACCTTTTTTCACGTTTAAGTTGATGTTTTTCAGTACGTGAAACTCACCGTACCACTTGTTCATGTCCTTCAACTGGATCATATAGTTTTGTTGTTGCGTCATAATACGTCCTTGATCTTAATGAGTTATCGTTTGTGACCGGTATGAAGTTTGTTTTCAAGCCATATCGAATAACGAGACATGCCGAAACAAAATACCCAAAACACTAACGCGACAAATACATAACTTTCCGTCGCAAAGCCGAGCCACTCAGGGTCGGTGTTTGCTGCTTGCCCAATGCCCAGTACGTCAAACATACCGATGATCAGTACCAGACTGGTATCTTTAAACAGACCGATGAAGGTATTCACGATAGAAGGAATCGTGATCTTCAGAGCCTGAGGTAAAATAATTAACCCTGTTTTCTTCCAGTAGCTTAAACCAAGCGCATCTGCTGCTTCGTATTGCCCTTTTGGAATCGCTTGTAAACCACCTCGAATCACCTCTGCCATATAGGCTGCGGCAAACATCACCACACCGATAAGTGCACGGATGAGTTTATCTGTCTCTGAACCTTCCGACATAAACAGTGGCAACATTACCGACGCCATGAACAAGACAGTGATTAGCGGCACACCACGCCATACTTCGATGTAGACAGTACACATGCTGCGAATAATTGGCATATCAGAGCGACGGCCCAGAGCTAAGACAATACCAATCGGTAACGAGACAACGATACCCACCAGCGCGATGATTAAGGTAACAAGTAATCCACCCCATTTATGAGTGTCGACCACCTCGAGTCCAAACACACCGCCGTACAGTAGGCCGGCAACCAGGAATGGATAAACATTGACTAAAAATAGCCAAATCCACATACGCTTTGGTGTTTTTTCATAAGCAACAAGCGCAGTCAGGATAGCTAGCGAGATATAAAACAGGCGAGGGCGCCACAGTTCAGCCTCTGGATAGAAGCCGTACATGAACTGATCCCAGCGTACGCTGATGAATACCCAGCACGCGCCTTCTCGGCTACATGCATCACGTGTTGTTCCTACCCAATCCGCGTTGATGAACGCCCAATCGACGATGTTCCACAAAGCATTAAATGCTAAGTAGGCGAGAATAATGGTAACAATAGAGTTTACTGGTCCATTAAACAGGTTTTTACGCATCCAACCTACCGCACCGACCGTGTTTGATGGCGGTGGGAGATCAGGCTGAAATTGATGTGTACTCATATTATCTCTCCACCAGTGCTACTTTACGGTTGTACAGGTTCATTAACGCGGAAGTAATCAAACTTAACGCTAAGTAAACGCCCATTGTCATCGCGATGATCTCAATGGCTTGGCCTGTCTGGTTTAGGGTCGTGCCCGCAAACACAGACACAAGATCCGGATAGCCGATAGCCATTGCCAATGACGAGTTTTTGGTTAAGTTCAAATATTGACTGGTTAATGGAGGAATAATGATTCGCAGCGCTTGAGGAATGACCACAAGTTTTAGCGTTTTGGTTCGTGGTAGGCCAAGAGACATCGCCGCTTCAGTTTGACCATGGCTCACAGCGTTAATACCAGAACGCACGATTTCTGCGATAAATGTTGCGGTATAAACACTCAGCGCGACCAACAGAGCCGCAAGCTCAGGAATAATGCTGATGCCGCCTTGGAAGTTAAAGCCTTTTAGGGCTGGGTATTCCAGAGAGATAGGCATACCAACAAGGAAATAAACGACCAAAGGTAAGCCAACGACTAATCCTAAAGCAATTCGTCCCATCGGAGTTTGCTGGCCAGTCAGGCGCTGTTTGTTCTTCGCCCAAATAGAGATGGAGATAGTCGCAACCAGCCCGATAATAAACGCGGCGATAACAACACTACTGCCGTTTTCCAATATTGGAGCAGGGAGGTAGAGCCCTCGAACGTTTAAGAAGATAGCTTCGCCAAGGCTGATACTTTGTCTTGCTGAAGGCAATGCCTGCAAAACGGCGAAATACCAAAAGAAGATTTGTAGAAGAAGAGGGATATTTCGAAATGTCTCAATATATACCGCTGCTAAGCGGCTAACTAACCAGTTAGAAGAAAGACGAGCAATACCCATGGTAAAACCAATCACAGTTGCCAGGATAATACCCAACACTGAAACCAGCGCGGTGTTTAGTAAACCAATGACAAAAGTTCTGCCATAAGAATAGGTTTCGTTATATTCAATCAGCGTAAGGCCAATACCGAAGCCTGCTTCCTGATTTAGAAAATCAAAACCCGTAGCTATGCCTCGAGCATCTAAGTTATTTAGCGCGTTGTTGATGATGGTATAAAAGAAAAATACCAATGCAGCTACAGCAATGATCTGAAAAAGAGCGGAACGAAAAGCGGGATTATAAAATAGGCTTTTATTTCCACTTGGTTTGGACATCGTACTTAGCGATGCATCTTTAGTCGGTTCCATACAGCGTTAACCTCAAACCTTAGTTATAGATATCACTCTGCAGGAGTAAGGGGTTGTTACTGGCCGTTAAATCTGGTGCACCGGCAATGACAGACCGTAAGCGTTGGTTTAACGCTATCAATCCTATTTATTACTGGGCTCAGCTATCACCAGTGGTGAGTTTCCTTACTCATCCAGATTAATAGACAACGAAAAAGGGCGGATTAACCGCCCTAAATAATCGTTTCTATCGGATAGGTGATGCGTACATGAAGCCACCTTCGTTCCATAGTGCGTTCACACCACGAGAAATATCAAGAGGTGAACCTTTACCAACAGTGCGCTCGAAGCTCTCACCATAGTTACCTACTTGCTTAACGATTTGGTAGCCCCAGTCGTCACGGATACCCAGACCTTTACCCTGAGGACCGTCTACACCAAGGATACGCTTGACGTTTGGATCTTCAGATTTCAACATCTCATCCGCATTCTTAGAAGTGATGCCGTACTCTTCCGCGTTAATCATCGCAGATAGGGTCCACTTGGCAATATTAAACCACTGGTCATCACCCTGACGTACAACAGGACCTAGAGGCTCTTTTGAAATGATTTCAGGAAGAACTGCTGCTGATGAAGGGTCTTGAAGGTTTAAACGCAGCGCGTATAGACCAGATTGGTCCGTTGTTAACACGTCACATCGACCAGAATCGAAACCTTTCGACGTTTGAGCTGCTGTATCA
>NZ_CAKLCK010000015.1:0-126392 GCF_921292965.1 Allocatenococcus thiocycli | reverse complement strand
TACTCAAGATGGTTGGTTGAAAGAACGTTATGAGTACTGGTTCTCAACACTAGATTGGCAGGATCAAGTCGCACAAGGTCAATAATTTTGCGTGGCTGAAACGAGGCTCACTGTGAAACGAGCCTCGGTCTAAAAATAAAAAAGAATTGGAGACAATAAATTTGAGCGGACAAACGAGCACTCGAATGGCACCAAGCAAAACTCGATCAGATTCGATATTGGCACGCTTTCGCTTGCTCGACGTAGTGTTAGTGGCTATTTGTGCAATCGTCGGTTTCTGGCTCTACTATCGCTCAACCATTGGTATCAACTACATTTGGCACTGGTCGGAAGCATTCAATCTACTCTTTACCCCAAGAGCTGATGGCAGTCTCCCTTACTTTTTTCAGGGTTTGATCTCTACACTAAGGCTGAGCCTTTGGGGCCTTACCTTTGCATTAGTGCTGGGAACGCTGCTTGGATTGGCTCGCTTCTCAAATGCTGTTTGGCTACGCACGCCAGCCAACGCGTTTATCCAGTTAGTTAGAAATATTCCACCTTTGGTGTTTGTATTTATCTTCTACTTTTTTATTTCTAACCAATTGATCCCGCTGCTTGGTTTAGATTCGCTATTACGCAACTATCAAGGTGAGCCTAATTCACTCCAACACGTTTTATTTGGTCCCGCACAGCTTTGGGAAAATCTCGCATCTGGCGTACTTTGTGTTGGATTACTCTCATCGGCATACATCGCGGAAGTCGTTCGTGCGGGCTTGCAGAGTATCGAACAAGGTCAATGGGAAGCCGCAGACTCTTTGGGCCTGTCACGCTGGATAAAATACCGCTTTGTCATCGCCCCGCAAGTGCTTAAAGCGATCACCCCTGCACTCGCCGGTCAAACCATTTCGTTAGTCAAAGACACCTCGATTGTCTCTCTTATTTCTATCCAGGAGATGACGTTTGTTGGAACTGAGATGGCGAATTCGTCAGGTTATATATTTGAGATTTGGTTGTTCGTAGGGTTCACCTACTTCATCGTCTGCTTTGGGCTTTCGCTGTTTTTTCGCTATGTAGAGAAAAAATCAAAGTCATATTCTTACTAATCAAACACACAACGAAAAAGCGCCGAACGTAATGTCGGCGCTTGTCATCATCATCGAAACCTTATCAGAAGAAATCGATAGAGTTACGTCCGCTTTTCGGATCGCGGCTTGGCTTTGGCTTGTTTTCCGTAGCGGCTTTCTTGCTATTTTTCGGTTTAGTCGCCTTATTACCTTTATTCTGATTCGATTTATTCGGCTTGCTTGCCGCTTTTGGCTTGTTTGACGAAGGCTGAGGTTTACTTTGCTGCTTTTGCGGAGCTTGCTTAGGCTTTGCTTCTTTCGCTTCAGGTTCCGTGACTGGCGCGTCGCAAACAACAACGTAGTACTCTTGATTGAACTCGAAAAAATCGCCATCGTACATTTTTCGGCGCTTTCTCGTTTCAAGCTCACCGTTGACTGCGACATAACCTTCATCAATGATGTGCTTGGCTTCACCGCCACCACTTACCAAGTTTGCGATTTTGAAAAGCTTATACAACTCGATTGGGTGGGCATCAACTTCGATACCTATCGCTTCGATTTCTATCTCTTCGCCTTCTAACTCTTCGTTATCTAAATAGGCTTCGCGTTCGTAGTCTTGGGTCATGTCGTTTACTCATTTAACTTGTTGATCGGGAGTTTAAACGGATTGCCGGGAAATAGATACCTCAGCGTAATTTTGCAGGAGTCACAGACTAAATTTTAACGTGCTGTTTGTGTTAACTTCGCGGATTAAACCTGCAACAGACAAAGTCTTATGTATATACTGTCCAGATAATTTCTAAAACGAGAACGCATTTTGTCCAGACCAAGCCAGATAACTTTTGTTACGGCGAACCTATTTAATTTTATTGCTCCACCAAATGCCTATTACGACTTTGAGAACATTTATTCTCATGAACAATGGCAAGGAAAGCTTGCCTGGACGCAAAATCAAATTGAAAAACTCGAACCTGACATCATTGGCTTGCAGGAAGTGTTCAGTATCGAAGAAACGAAGTCATTTTTTAAAAGCATTGGGTACCCCTACTTTGCCACTGTCGATACACCTCAAGTAGAAGACGAATACATTTACACCCATCCGGTAGTCGCGATCGCTTCTCGCTTTCCGATAGAACAAGTTCAACCCGTCACGTTTGATCAACGCTCGCTGATCCCATTTGAGATTAATGCTTCACCAGAATTTAGCCGTAAGCCAATTTACGCGCAGATTGTGCATCCGACACTTGGTCATATCGCGGTCTACGTTGTACATTTGAAGTCGCAACGTCCTGCAGATTCAAATAACGCTGAAGACGCAAGCCGCGTATTGGCACGCTGGTTATCAACGCAGCAACGGGGATGGGAAGCCGCCATGCTTCGAGATTCAATGCAGAATCAATACAAAAACGCACCGATGCCGACGGTTTTAATGGGTGATATGAATCAACCCATCACAATCAACGGCGTAAACAGCGTATTAACTGAAACTTTTAGTGACAGCGTCACTGAATTACAGATCAGAGATGGCTGGGATTTACAAGTGTCACCGACGCTCAACGATCGCCCTGCAACCCACTATCATTTTTCTAAAGGCAATGTGCTCGACTACATACTGCTGTCACAAGAGTTTGATGAACATTCTGATGTCTCAGTCGCCGACGTCGTTGACTATCAAGTGTTAGATCAGCATTTGATTAATCCCTCTTTTGAGAGGGATAAGTACGCCAGCGACCATGCATTTGTCGCACTGACGGTAGAGGTTAAATTGTAGTATTGGCGGACCAATTATTACTGACGCTTCACTATCTTACGAGGAATCAGCTCCACTCCAGGCTTATAACGTTTTGCAGAAGCATTCAATGCGAGTTCCATTGCACTGTCCGCAATGACTTCGAATTGCTGAGGCAAGGAGTTAATTTTTACAGAGAGAAAGTCCAGTAGACGATTATCACCAAACGTCGCTAAACGCACTTTGCTCATTAAATCTGGCTTTTCCAGCATCATGTCTAAAACACCTTCAAGTAAGGTGTAAGACGTGGTGACAACAGCATCAGGAAGATGATCGTCAGCCAACCATTTCTCTAACACCTTTTTACCTTCTTCTCGAGAGAACTGCTGGCCATAGCCGACCTGAACCGTTTTATTTCCTTGCTGACATGCTGAACGGAAGCCTAATTCACGCTCCTTAGAGATTTGTAAATCAGGCAATGCACCGATCAATCCGACAGAGTTTATCTCGTTTGACAGTACCGATTCGGTTAGCTCCAGCGCGGCATCAAAATCTTCACTCAGTATGCAGCAAAAATGCTCGTCATCCATGGGACGGTCGAGTGCAATCACTGGTGTCCCTGAGTTTTGCAATTTGAGATAAAACTCGTTGGCATTTGGCATACCGCTCGCAACAAACAGCGCATCAATCCGACGACTGATCAACGCTTCAGCAACCTTTTGCTCGGTTTCCGGATCGTCATCAGAACAGCCGATTAAAATTTGGTACCCCGCTTTACGCGAGTTTTGTTCGATAAGTTTTGCTAAACGAGCGTAACTGGTGTTTTCCAAATCTGGAACGATAAGCCCAAACGAACGTGAGTTACCCGCTCGTAAAGCGGAAGCCGCATGATCTGGCTTGTAGTTGTGTTCATCGACAACCGCCATGACTCGCTTTTGCGTTTTTTCGCTTATTCGGTATTTCTGCGCTTTCCCGTTGATTACATAGCTCGCAGTTGTCTTCGAAACGCCTGCCAGTTTGGCTATTTCATCCAGTGTCATATTGTTAACCTTATTCTGTGCGCGTGATCATATTAATACATCAATGATCCGACGATAAGTTGAATTATATGCTGAACCGATTCAGTATAAAAGCTGAAAGGATTCAGCAAAAACCTAAAAATTGACCTAAATCACCAAAACACGGCAATTGTCAGCCACATGGTCTAGGATTATAAGAACGAAAATTAACGATTGATTTAAATAGTTTTGCTGAAGTTCTTAAAAAATTTAACGCACTGCTGAATCGTTTCAGCTAAACATAAAAACAAATAAATTAGACAAGAAATGTTGGGCGCTAACGCCATCATCTTTAAGACGACGTAAAGCAGCACAACCGAAATGAATTTTAAATTGACACCTTAATGCTGGAGAGCACCATGCTTAAGCTAAGTAAGAACGACATTACCCTATCGCAATCTGCAACAGATAAGTTTGAAGCAATCAAAAGCATTGCCCAGAGCCTGACTGAAAAAGGTTTGGTTGAGCAAGGTTATGTAGAAGGCATGCTTAATCGCGAAAACCAAAATTCTACCTTTTTAGGCAATGGCATTGCGATACCGCACGGAACGACCGACACTCGCTCAATGGTTAAAACCACTGGTGTCGCGGTACATCACTTCCCTGAAGGCGTTGAATGGGGAGACGGTAATACCGTATTCGTTGCTATTGGTATCGCGGCCAAGTCAGACGAACACCTTGGTATCCTTAAACAGCTTACAAAAGTTCTGGGTGCTGATGGTGTCGAAGAACGCCTGCGCACAGCAAAAAGCGAAGATGATATTATCGCCCTACTTCATGGTGATGTTCAGCTAGAAGCTGACTTCGACGCGTCACTTATTCAGCTCAATTTCCCTGCTAGCGATATGGTTCAAATGAGCGCAGTCGCTGGCGGACTACTTAAAAATACGGGTTGTGCGGACAAAGAGTTTGTTGCGGACCTTGTAACTAAAGCGCCAACTCACCTTGGTAATGGCCTATGGCTAGTAGGAAGCAACAAACAAGTAACCCGTACAGGCGTTTCTTTTGTTTCAACGGCGAACGACTGTAACTACGAAGGTCAACCAGTACGAGCATTGGTTGCTTTTGCCGCTTGCAACAACGCTCACCAGCCTATTCTAAATACGCTTTCTCAGCTTGTGTTCAACAAAGAACACGGCAAATTACTCGACGCATCTGCAGAACAGGTTCTTGCTCTGTTTAAAGGTGAGGAAATGGCGCCTGCTGCTTCTGGAGACGGAAACACAGCAGTGTTCAAAATCAAAAACTCGCATGGTCTGCACGCTCGTCCAGGTGCAATGCTGGTTGCAGAAGCTAAAAAATTCGAGTCAAAAATTCAGGTGTCTAACCTAGACGGTGACGGAAAAACAGTAAACGCGAAAAGCTTAATGAAAGTTATCGCCTTGGGTGTGAAACACGGCCACCAACTTCAGTTCTCTGCTGAAGGCCCAGATGCCGCTCAAGCACTTGAATCAATCGGTAACGCAATCGCATCTGGCCTTGGTGAAGGTTAAGGGGCGGTTATGACTAGCACAAAAACAAACAAAGCCGTCACGATCACACTGAATCCAGCGCTAGACCTTACAGGCTCGGTTGAGGCGTTAAAAGTGGGCTCAGTAAGCCTAGTGAAACAAAGCAACCTCCATGCTGCCGGTAAAGGTGTGAACGTGGCGAAAGTGCTGAGTGATTTAGGCGCAGACGTAACCGTAACCGGATTCTTGGGTAAAGATAATCCAGAGCTTTTCCACCAGCTATTTGCAGAGATTGACGTTAAAGACGAGTTTATCGAAGTTGAAGGCTCTACCCGAATCAACGTAAAACTCGTTGAATCAAACGGCGAAGTCAGTGACATCAACTTCCCGGGCGTTCAGGTTACAGCTGAAGACATCGCTCGTTTCGAAGATACGCTTTTCCGTCTTGCAGAGACGCACGACTACTTTGTACTCGCAGGTAGCCTTCCGGGTGGCGTGACTCCTGAACTATGCGCCGCTTGGATCGAAAAACTGCACCAGCTTGGAAAAAAAGTTCTGTTTGATAGCAGTAAAGCGGCTTTGAGTGCGGGTATTGATGCGCACCCTTGGCTTATCAAGCCTAACGACGAAGAGCTGAGTGACTTTGTTGGTCAGCACCTCGAAACGCCGGAACAATGTCAACAAGCGGCACAATCGCTGGCTGATAAAGGAATTGAAAACATCGTCGTTTCTATGGGAGCGAATGGTGTGATGTGGCTCAATCAAGGTGAGTGGCTACGTGCACAACCACCGAGAATGAATGTGGTCAGTACCGTAGGCGCAGGTGACACACTTGTTGCTGGGCTGTGTTGGGGCCACATGCAAGTCATGCCAAAGAAAGAATTATTACGCTTCGCCACAGCACTTTCTGCTTTAGCAGTGAGTCAGGTGGGCGTTGGACTTACCAGTCAGGAAGAACTGGAGAACATTAAGCTACAAACTCAAGTGAGCGAGCTTAACTCTAATACAAACTTAGACAATAACTAAGGAACAGAAGGTTATCAGTATGAATATTGCCATTATTACAGCCTGTCCAAGTGGTGTTGCAAACAGCATCTTGGCAGCAGGACTACTCGATCAAGCAGCGACTAAACTGGGATGGAATGCAAAGATTGAATGTCAATCGAGCATCATCGAACCTAATTTACTTACAGACGCTGACATTGAACAGGCTGAAGCTATCATCATCGCCGCGAATACGCCGGTAGATACTTCTCGTTTCGTAGGCAAAAAAGTCTATCAAGCCGAGATAGGTGCAGTCGCTAAAGATGCCGAGGCATTTCTGCAAACTGCTGTAGAGAGCGCAAGTGTTCTGGAACAAGCGACAACCGTTTCAGCGCCAGCAGAAAGCACCGCGTCCTCTGTGAAGAAAATTGTTGCTATCACAGCTTGTCCGACAGGTGTTGCTCATACCTTTATGGCAGCAGAAGCGCTGGATGAAGAAGGCAAACGTCGTGGACACCAAATCAAAG
This sequence comes from Allocatenococcus thiocycli, assembly GCF_921292965.1. Lineage (NCBI taxonomy): Bacteria > Pseudomonadati > Pseudomonadota > Gammaproteobacteria > Vibrionales > Vibrionaceae > Allocatenococcus > Allocatenococcus thiocycli. The sequence continues at coordinate 119,600 of NZ_CAKLCK010000015.1, read as the reverse complement.
TGGAAACTCGTGGCTCTGTCGGTGCTAAAAACCAGCTAACCGCGCAAGAGATCGAAGAAGCGGATTTAGTAATCATCGCAGCAGATATCGAAGTGCCACTAGATCGCTTTAACGGTAAGAAAATGTACCGTACTAAGACTGGTCCAGCACTTAAGAAAACAGCAGAAGAAATGGACAAAGCCTTTGAACAGGCGACGGTTTACCAGCACTCTGGCTCTTCTAGTGAGTCTGCAACTGAAGAGAAAAAAGGCGTGTACAAACACCTGATGACAGGCGTATCGCACATGCTTCCTGTGGTAGTTGCAGGTGGTTTGATCATTGCCCTATCCTTCGTGTTCGGTATCGAAGCCTTTAAAGAAGAAGGTACTATGGCCGCTGCACTGATGAATATCGGTGGTGGTTCTGCGTTCGCGCTTATGATTCCGGTTCTTGCAGGTTTCATTGCCTTCTCAATTGCAGACCGTCCGGGCCTGGCTCCAGGTTTGGTTGGCGGTATGCTGGCTAGTTCTATCGGTTCAGGTTTCTTAGGCGGTATCGCAGCAGGTTTCATTGCGGGTTACTCGGCGAAACTACTGGCTGATAAAGTATCACTGCCACAATCTATGGAAGCACTAAAACCGATTCTTATCATTCCTTTCGTTGCTACCCTGTTTACTGGTTTAGTAATGATCTACATCGTTGGTGGTCCGGTTGCAGGGATCATGAACGGTTTGACTGAATTCCTAAACAACATGGGCTCAGACCGCGCAGTTCTGCTAGGTATTATCCTTGGCGCAATGATGTGTTTCGACTTGGGAGGCCCGGTAAACAAAGCAGCTTATGCATTCGGTGTTGGTCTACTGGCTTCTCAAACTTACGCACCAATGGCGGCAATTATGGCTGCTGGTATGGTTCCGGCTCTGGGTATGGGTCTGGCTACATTCCTGGCTAAGAACAAATTTGAAGAGAGTGAGCGCGAAGCGGGTAAAGCATCATTTGTACTGGGCTTATGCTTCATCTCTGAAGGTGCTATTCCGTTCGCAGCAAAAGATCCAATGCGCGTTATCCCTGCTTGTATGGCAGGTGGTGCGTTAACAGGTGCACTTTCTATGCTGTTTGGTGCAAAACTTATGGCACCACACGGTGGCCTGTTTGTACTGCTTATCCCTAACGCAATCACTCCAGTACTAATGTACCTGGTTGCGATTGCTGCAGGTACTGCGGTAACAGGTTTCACATACGCATTCCTAAAAAACAAAGCAGAAGCAAAGCAAGAAGTTACTGCTTAATATTCTTTTAAAGCCCCCCGGCATCTTACGCCTCTCTCATGTTCCGGTTGAGAGAGGCGTTTTTTTATCTGGCTTTGATACAAAAAAAGCCCTGAGAAAATCTCTCAGGGCTAGGCAGGAGTCTGACTAAATATTAGTCAGGAGCCTTATGCAGCGGTCGAGTTTATCCTAAAAAGAATTGCAAACATCACTGGCACTACTATCAGTGTCAGTACAGTAGCAAAACCAAGCCCTGCCATAATCGTTATCGCCATTGAGCCAAAGAAGGCATCAAAAACAAGGGGAATCATACCTAAAATGGTCGTCACAGCCGCCATGCTTACCGGGCGTACACGGCTGATCGCACTATCTACAATAGCGAGATAAGGATCTTTTCCTGATGCCAATTCAAGGTTAATTTGATCGAGTAACACAATACCGTTTTTCAGTATCATCCCGCTCAAACTTAATAAGCCCAAGAAAGCGGTGAAGCTGAAAGGCATATTTGTCGCCAATAAACCGAATGACACACCAATAATGGATAACGGCACCGTAAACCAAATAACCAGCGGCTTTTTGACCGAGTTAAACAGTAAGATGGTAATGATGAACATCAGCAAATAACCCATCGGCAGTGAGCCGAACAAGGCATCTTGTGCATCTTTCGATGACTCATATTCCCCACCCCATGTAATTTCGTAGCCATCAGGTAGATGTAAAGCCATCACTTTAGGTTGCACACGAGCAAACAAACTTGCTGCGGTATCTTCACTCAGCACATCGTGATCTGCCAATACCGTCAAAGTACGCTTACGGTCACGGCGTTGAATCAATGGTTCATTCCAATCTAACTTCACACCATCGATGATTTGATCAACGGGGATGTAAGTTTGCAGCGATGGGCTCCAAATGTTCACATTTTGCAGAGATTCAAAATCCACACGCTCTTCTTCTGGGAGTCGGGTCAGGATTGGCAGAGTGTGTGTTCCGTCTCGTAAATAACCTAATGCGCGACCACCAAATGCCATCTGTAATGTGCCTGATAGATCTTCTTTCGAAATACCCAATCGACGCGCCTTCGACTCATTAAATGCCGGAACGAGCTCTTTAGTGCGCTCACGCCAGTCATGACGAATGTTTCTCGCACCAGGGTCGGTATGTAAAATGTCTTCTACTTTGACCGCCAAATCTCTAAGTACCTGTGGATCTGGGCCAGTAATTCTCGCCTCAATTTTAGACGCTGGCGATGGACCAAACTCCATCAACTTAAACTGGAATGTCGGCTCGTTAAACTTCTTGGCTAAGTTGGCATCCAACGTATCCAAAAGCGTGAACATATTCTCGCGATCCGTTGCCCTAACCTGAAACTGAGCATAAGCTTCGTAGCTTCTCTCGGGCTGGTAAGTCAACACAAAACGCTGCATACCTTGACCGATTGATACCGACACAAAATCTATATCGTCTTGTTCTCGAATGAAACTTTCAACTATTTCTGCTTTTTTCGTTGTTTCGCGGATATCAGTGCCTTCAGGCATCCACATATCCACGTAAAACATCGGCGTGTTAGATGGCGGGAAGAATTGCTGTTTAACGTTACCAAACGCCACAACTGCACCCACGAGTAATGCCACCATAGCGGCTACGGTCAACCATCTAAAACGCAGAGCAACTTTGAGTAACGCTCCGAATGCGACAAACAACCAACCTTTGTAAGGATCTTGGTCTTCATCACCGACTTCTTTATCTTCTTCTTTTAATAAAAGGTTGGCTAAAAACGGAGTCAGCGTAATAGCCGTTACCCAGCTCAGGAACAACGAGAAGCAAAGCACCCAAAACAACGAGCCCATGAACTCACCCGTCGCATCTTGCGAAAGCCCGATTGGTGCGAATGCCGTAATGGCGATCACGGTCGCCCCTAACAGCGGCCACTGAGTCTGCTTTACAATATCTACGGCAGATTGAACCTTTGAACGCCCTTTCTTTAGACCAACGAGAATACCTTCAACAACAACAATCGCATTATCAACCAGCATACCCAACGCAATGATCAAAGCACCGAGAGAAATTCGATGAAGCTCGATGTTGTAGTAGTTCATAAGGATAAACGTACCAAACACCGTCAATAGAAGTACGGCACCGATGATGACACCGCTACGTAACCCCATGGTAAACAGCAGAACGATGATTACGATCGCAACCGCTTCGGCCAAACTAATGACGAAAGCTTTAACGGACTGATCCACCTCTTGTGCCTGATTGTAGAAGTAGCTCAAATCAATGCCAGCCGGCTTAATGGTCTCTAGGTTGCTTAGCTCAGCATCAATACGTTCACCGACTTCGACCACATTGACACCAGACGCAAAAGAGATAGCGATGTTGATCGCTTTCTTCCCGTTAAACAAGATCACGTTGCTTGGTTTTTCCTGAATGCCACGTGAAATCGTCGCGACATCCTTTAAGCGGATCAGGTTGCCAGTATCTCGGCCATGAATGATCAGATTTCCCAGAGCTTCTACGGTATTCAGTGCACCGCTTGGACGGATAATAAGGCTTTCGCCATTAACCATCACCTCACCTGCAGACACCACACTATTTTGCTGGTTCAGCAAGTTCGCGACCACGTTCATATCAATGTTTAAAGACGCAAGGCGATCTAACGAAATCTCGACAAAAAACATCTCCTGTTGGTCGCCACTAATATCAACTTTACCGATCCCTTCGATCAACTCTAATTCACGGGTTAAGTGGTCAGCATAGCGTTTGAGTTCGACATAGTTATAGTCGTCACCCGTTAACATCAGCATCACACCGTACACGTCACCGAAATCATCAATGATCTGAAGAGATTGCACCCCTTGCGGTAAATTTGGTTGCAGATCATTAATCTTACGGCGCATTTCGTCCCAAATTTGTGGCAGCTCGTCTGGACCATAGTCCATCTTCATGCTGACCATTATTTGTGACATGCCATCCGACGACGTTGAGGTAATGAAGTCGATATACGGTAGTTTACGAATCTCTTTTTCCAGCGGATAAGTGAGTTCTTCTTCCACTTCCTTCGATGTTGCCCCTGGATAAGTGGAGATGATCATCGCTTCTTTGATGGTGAACGCCGGATCTTCCAGCCGGCCAAGCTCAAGGAATGAGGTGATACCACCAATGGCGAGAATAACAATGAACAGCCAACTGATGACTTTATTTTTTATGGAATACTCAGCAATGTTCATTATCGTCCCTTCTCCACCACTTCCACATGTTTGCCTTCACGTAATTTACGTAAGTTTGAGTTAACCAATACATCACCGCTGCTGACGCCGGATGAGACAATGGCTCCTTGACCGTTTACTTGTGAAACAGCAACAGGCACCTTAGTGACGTTGCCATCCTTCATTTTCCACACAAAAAACTCATTGCTGTGACTGCCTGCTTGCAGCGCCGTAACGGGAATACTGTAACCATCAATCGACGTGATGCCCGCTTCGACCATATCAACCATTACGCTAACGCTTGTACCTGGTAAGATTTCTTTTTCAGGTTGAGGCATCGTGAGATACATTTCATAAGTCTGAGTATTGGCGTTCGGCTCACTCGTATACTCCAGGTAATCCAACAAGTAAGATTTCGTATCGCCAGAGAATATCGCACTAGGTTTGTAGTTCACATTCTCAGTGTTCGGATTCACGAGCGCTAAAACGTTGTCTGAGAGTTCTATGCGCACATACACCATGTTGTTTTGATAAAGATTAAGTACCGTTTCTCCCGCACCAACTTGCTCGAAACGTTCTTTATAAACGTCAGATACCTTGCCCGAAAACGGCGCAAAAAGACGCGTGTAGTTCAACTGGTTGGTCGCACTATAGAAATTGGCTTCTGCTAATTCTTTATTCGCGGTCAGTTCGTCCAGTTCCGCTTTTGAAATCATTTGGCGATCATATAAATCTGTACCACGCTTCAATTGGCGAATGGCCAACGTGTATTGAGCTTCCGCATCGTTGATTGCTTGCTTTTCTTGACTGTCATCGAGCTTGGCGAGCATTTGGCCTTGTTTAACCACATCACCCGCTTTTACGAGAACATGCTGAATTTCACCCGCGAGCCGGAACGCGATTGGAGTCTGTTCAGCCGGAACCACAATCCCTTTAAAAGCTCTGAACTGGCTTTTCACTGGCGCACCAACTGATACGGATGAAACATACAGTGAATGTTCAGAAGCCTTTTGGGTATCGCCTTGGCAACCAGTCAGGACCGCAAGCGCGATAGCAGAAACCGTAAACAACTTACCTTTCATTAAATACCTCCCTCTCGAACCCAAGCTTTAACTACCTGACCTTCGACTAAGTGTTCAACACCAGCAATAACAACGTAATCATCACTTTTTAGTCCGGATTCAACGCTACCACTGTCGCCAAGTGACAATGTCACCTTACTTACTTGTTGTGTTTCACCGTCCATTACCCAAACCTCACCTTGGTCAATGCCCTTACTCACCCATGCTGACTGAGGTAATATCACTGAGTTAGAGACATTCTGTTTCGCGATATGCACTTGGCCTGTCATACCTGTAAGCAAGTTGCGCTCAGAAGGACGAGCGATGGTCACAATCGCTTCATAGCTATTGGTATCGGAATTAGGTTGCGTTGAAATTTCTTTGAATTTACCCGGAATGCGTTTGTTCGGTTCGCTATCCATCGTCACCCACATGTGTGCTTCCTTTAAAGAAGCAAGCGATACAGACTCTGCGTAAGTTACCGGTAATGTAAAAGAAACATCCAAGGTACTGTTGTCAATCAGATTCAGAATTTCCTGTTTCTCACCTACAACCTGAAAAGGTTTCACATACGTATAAGAGACAACACCATCGAAAGGTGCATGGATCTTTGTGTAGCTTAAATCGGTTTTTGCCTGTTCGAAGTTCGCTAAAGCCGCTTTATATTGCGTTTCTTTTTGGTCGTACTCGTCAGTACTGATCAGCTTTTTCTTGTATAGACTCTTAGCGCGTTGCCACTGCGTTTGTGCAAGTGAGAATTGCGCTTGGGCGGAATTCAGCGCCAATTGAAGGTCTTTCGGATCCAACGTTGCTAACACGTCGCCCTTTTTGACATCGTGACCCATTCTGACTAGCAACTGTTCAACTTCACCACCGACCTGAAACGACAACTGTGCACGATGTGTTGCATCTATTTGAGCGAGAAAAGCATCGGAATCAGCCACAGTCAAATCCTTAACCGCGAGCAACTTCACGGGTTTAATCAAAGGTTCTGACGGCTCTGATATGGCTTTATTGCATCCAGTCAGCAGTCCAGAAAGACTTATAGTCATTACTGCGCCAACCAAAATGCGTTTTAGATATTGTTTACGCACCCGTTATCTCCAAATTCAATTTTACTACACAGTTGTGCAGTATATTCTCATTTAGATATAGATCAACATATTTTCCATTTGTGCAGTAAATAAATTAGTCAAATAGGCAAGTTTCTGGTAAAAGTAACGCGTTGATTATTATTCGGGAAATGTCGAACTATGAATGAGAGAAAGCAAGGCAGACGAAGTGCTGAAGCAGCGGAACACACGAAATGTGTCATTCTGAAGGTTGCTGCAGATATGTTTTGCGAACTTGGTTACTCGCGAGTTTCGCTAAGAAACATCAGTGAAAAAGCGGGGGTCTCACATAGCTTGATCCGACATCATTTCGGCAGTAAAGAAAAAATCTGGCAAGCAGTTAGTGATGCGATGGATGAGTACTTGCAAGACTACATGGCCGAACTGCTCAACCAAATGCCCGAAGATACGCCTTCTAACAAAAAGATTTACCTATTTACGGTGCGTATGTTGGCGTTTACGTTAATCAACCCACATCCTATACAAATGATCGCGGATGCTATCCGTCAAGATGACAATGCGCTGTTTGATTATTTCTTGCGATCAAAAGAAGAGTTTGGCGCGATTTTCTCTGGCATTTTTGAAGAGTACAACCGCGAATACCCTGACGCGCAGGTCGATCACTGGGAATCTAAATGGCAAATGCTCTTGTTTGCTCATGGTGCAACTTCACTAGCACCAATGATGCAGCAAACATGGCCAGAAATTGCTGATGACAGAGAAAAAATGGTGTTAAAGCACTGGGAACTATTCAACACGATCATCGCAAGCCAGTTCAGCATTAAGAAAGAAGACATGCTTCACCCGACTAGATTGGAAGATATCGTTATCGACATGTGTTGTAACATTGATGAAGCCGCGAGCTAAACAATTTGCTGACGGATAAGAATGAATTCAGCCCTGGCTGGCGATTAAACTCAAACCTTCGTTAATAGTAAAAAAAATGCCGGACTAAACAGCCCGGCATTTTTTTATCTAATCTAATTAGCCACGGTAGTAACGCTGAGGAACAAACGGCATTTTTTCTACCGTCATCGGTAGCATTTTGCCACGAACTTCAGCGAACAACTCTGTACCAATAGCAGCTAAGTCTGCACGCACATAACCCATTGAAACTGGTTTACCCGCGTTAGGGCCTGCTGTACCGCTGGTCACAACGCCAATTTGATTACCGTCAGCGTCAAAAAGTTCAGCGCCTTCACGAACTGGTGCTTTAGTTTGACCAACCAGGCCAACACGTTTGCGCGCGACATCTTTGGTCTCAATTTGCTTAAGAATGATGTCTGCGCCAGGGAAACCACCTTCACGCTCACCACCAATGCGACGAACTTTTTGAATACCCCAAAGTAGGCTTGCTTCTACAGGAGTTGTCGTCGTATCTAGGTCGTGACCGTACAGGCATAGACCACATTCCAAACGCAGTGAATCGCGTGCGCCAAGACCAATCCACTCAACTTCAGCTTCCGCTGTAAGTTTACGAGCTAGCTCTTCAGCGTGAGAGTTTGGTACTGAGATTTCATAACCATCTTCGCCCGTGTAACCGCTACGGCTTACGATACATTCAACGCCAAGAATTTCGAGTTTCTTCACGTCCATAAACAGCATATCTGCTACTTCAGCATTAAAGCGTTTAAGTACTTCAGCCGCTTTTGGACCTTGAAGTGCTAGTAGAGCGCGATCTTCGATGATTTCAAGTTCAACATCAGCAGGAAGGTGAGCTTTAAGGTGAGCAATATCTTGCTCTTTACAAGCAGCGTTAACCACAACGAACAGATGATCACCCTGGTTTGCTACCATTAGGTCATCCATGATTCCGCCTTGCTCATTGGTAAAGAAAGCATAGCGTTGGTTACCTTGCGGCAAGTCAATGATATCTACAGGAACCAATGTCTCTAGGAATGCTGCTGCACCCTCACCAATCAAACGAAGTTGTCCCATGTGAGAAACATCAAACAGGCCCGCGGCATCACGCGTATGTAAGTGTTCCTTCTTAACGCCTAGTGGGTACTGGACAGGCATATCGTAACCCGCGAACGGGACCATTTTTGCGCCAACTTCAATATGAAGTGCATGCAGTGGTGTTTTCAGAAGTTCTTGAGTCATTTTCGTCTCCATTTAGATAGACCCGAGAATGCTGTCAGCATTCGCTTTCTATGTTTCCAATAATAAACACGCTTGATCCAATTTTGCACGAACAAGACGACTGTTGGCTTTCAAAAGTGTGACTTTTAACATTTCAATCACAACAAAAGGCTAAAAAAGGCGCTCAATTGAGTGATAGATCATCAACTGAGCGCCATTTTAACGAATTTACAACCGATAGCAATCGTTTGCTTTCACTATAGGAAATTTACAATTTTTTATCACTACTTAGCGGTGACCCACAATATTTGTGCATCTTCTTCACTAACACTGGTCAACATGTGTCCCATGTTCGCATCATAGTAAACACTGTCGCCTTCACACAGAACCACAGGTTCATAGAACTCAGAGTAGAACTTTACTTCGCCAGATAAGATAAGCAGGAACTCTTCACCGTCATGACGAACCCAGTCTTTGTACTCATCAAAGTGTCGGGCACGGATCTGGCTTTTGAAGGGCATCATTTTCTTATTGGAAAGTTGAGTAGCAAGTAGTTCGTGCTCGTAGGTTTGAGTCGGGTGAGGTTTACCTTCATTCTTACGAGTAACATCCCTACGCCCTGTTGCGACTTTTTTTCTTGGTGGTTCAAACAGTTGAGGCATATCTATTTGCAAACCAAGCGCCAATTTTTGCATCGCCTGAAAGGTAGGAGAAATCTGCTCGTTTTCTATTTTACTAAGTGTAGAACGTGCCAGACCGGTTCTTTGGCTCGCCTCTTCAAGTGTAATACCCAGCTTTGAGCGAATATCTTTAATACGCTGCCCAAGCTTTAAAGGCTCGATACTCTCATCATGATTGTCTTTCGCAAGCGTCATCGATGGATACTCATCATAAATACTTCCTGCCATAATTCCCTCTGTAATTGTTCTTATCTCTCTCCCTATATGCATTGTGCATGAACCGTATAATGGATAAAAGTCCACCAGGTTAATTAAAGTGTGCTCTCGTTAACAAAAATCGCAAACGTGTTTCCTATAGGAAATTTTTTGTTGATTGTTCCCGTCCCAAGCGTTATGTTACAGCCTTGTTAGATGTAGAGATGCACTTTTCCGTAAACGATTAGGCGTGAGAGATTGGATTAGTAACGCACGATTCGACGGAGTTTTTGCCCACTTTTAGGGCTGGATGTTCGCTCTGTTCTGCTATGCAGTTCAGCTGTTTTGAGGACAAATGAACCTAACCGCAAACCAATAATTCAATCTATGCGGGTTCATTTTCAGATTTGGAAGGTCAACTACCATGAACAAGAGTTACCCTAACCACAGCTTGGAAAACTTTTTCTCTACCAACCTCTCTGCGACAGATGATGCTGTCTTTGCTGGAATTCAGGCGGAATTCGCTCGCCAAAACGAACAAATCGAACTTATCGCTTCTGAGAACATTGTGTCTAAAGCGGTAATGCAAGCTCAAGGCACTTGCCTAACAAATAAATACGCTGAAGGTTACCCTGGCCGTCGTTACTACGGTGGTTGTGAACACGTTGATACGGTTGAGGCAATCGCTATCGAACGTGCGAAAAAACTTTTTAGTTGCGAATACGCAAACGTTCAACCTCACTCAGGTGCTCAGGCGAACGGCGCAGTAAAACTGGCTCTTCTTCAGCCAGGTGACACCATTTTAGGTATGTCATTAGACGCGGGTGGCCACCTTACTCACGGCGCACGCCCTGCTCTATCAGGTAAATGGTTCAATGCCGTTCAGTACGGTGTTGACCGCGAAACACTAGAAATTAATTACGAAGATGTTCGTGCTCTTGCGCTTGAGCACAAACCAAAAATGATCATTGCTGGTGGTAGTGCGATTCCACGTACTATCGACTTCGCTAAGTTCCGCGAAATTGCAGACGAAGTTGAAGCCATTCTAATGGTTGATATGGCACACATCGCAGGTCTTATCGCGACTGGTGCTCACCCAAGCCCACTACCACACGCACACGTTGTAACGACAACAACGCACAAAACATTGCGTGGTCCACGTGGCGGCATGATCTTAACCAACCACGAAGACATCATTAAGAAAATCAACTCAGCGGTATTCCCTGGCCTTCAAGGTGGCCCGCTAATGCACGTTATTGCTGCAAAAGCCGTCGCATTTGGTGAAGCGCTTGGCCCTGAGTTCAAAACTTATATCAATTCAGTGATCAATAACGCAAAAGTATTAGCTGAAGTATTGCAGACTCGCGGTTGCGACATTGTGACTGGCGGAACCGATACTCACCTAATGCTGGTTGACCTTCGCCCTAAGGGTTTGAAAGGTAACAAAGCAGAAGAAGCTCTCGAGCGTGCGGGAATCACATGTAATAAAAATGGCATCCCATTTGACTCAGAGAAGCCTATGATTACATCGGGTATCCGTTTGGGTACACCAGCTGGCACAAGCCGCGGCTTTGGCGAAGAAGAATTCAAGCTCATCGGTAATTGGATTGGCGATGTATTGGATGGGTTAGTAGAAAACCCTGAAGGTAACGCAGAAGTAGAACAGCGCGTTCGCAAAGAAGTGAAAGCACTGTGCGGCCGATTCCCTCTTTACCAATAAACAATTTAAACGCAGTTATTTTTTGGAGATTAAGCAATGGACAACACATTGAAGTTTGCAGATAGCCACGAGTGGGTACGTGATAATGGCGATGGCACAGTAACTATCGGTATTTCTGAGCACGCACAAGAAATGCTTGGTGACGTAGTATTCGTTGACCTACCAGACGTGGAAGACGAAATTGAAGCTGGCGATAGCTTCTCTCTTGTTGAGTCTGTAAAAGCAGCTTCAGATATCTACGCACCTATCAGCGGTGAAGTTGTAGAAATCAACGAAGAGCTTGAAGATAGCCCAGAGCTAATCAACGAAGAACCATATGAAGGCGGCTGGATTGTTAAAGTTAAGATGTCTGACCCATCAGAACTAGACAACCTAAAAGACGCAGAAGAATACCTAAACTCAATTGAAGAAGAGTAATTAGGAAGATTTGCAAAGCTGCCCCCGCCTGGAAGGCAGCTTTTTTTCAATGTTCGGACCATATCAGTAACGACCCGATACGTTACCCGAACGATGGAGTAGGTAAAGGACAATGACTGAATTACTTCAAAGCCTCAGCACACAAAATGAGTTCGTTGCTCGCCACAACGGCCCAAACAAATCTGACCAACAAAAAATGTTGGATGCGATCAATGTTGCTAACCTTGACGCACTTATCGAAGAAACGGTTCCAGCACAAATTCGCCTAGAAAGGCCACTAGCACTAGCAGAAGCGAAAAGCGAAGCGGACATGCTGGTTGCGATGCGCAAATTCGCTGACCAAAACCAAATTAAACGTACGTTCATCGGCCAAGGTTACTACAACACCTTCACGCCAAATGTCATTCTACGTAACGTACTAGAAAACCCAGGCTGGTACACAGCTTACACTCCTTACCAACCAGAGATCTCTCAAGGTCGTCTGGAAGCGCTTCTGAACTACCAACAAATGGTCATGGACCTAACTGGTATGGAAATCGCGAACGCTTCTCTTCTTGATGAAGCAACGGCAGCAGCTGAAGCGATGACGCTATGTAAGCGTGCAGGTAAGAGCAAGAGTAACGTATTCTTCGTGGCTGACGATGTTCACCCACAAACTCTAGAAGTTGTAAAAACTCGTGCGAAATACATTGGCTTTGAAGTACTCGTTGGTTCACTTGAATCACTACCAGAACAAGACGTATTTGGTGCGCTAGTTCAGTACCCAGGTACAACAGGTGAAGTACGTGATTTAACGGACATCATCGCGAAAGCACAAGCTAACAAAACATTAGTAACGGTTGCTACTGACCTACTTGCCTCTACTCTGCTGAAACCAGCAGGTGAAATGGGTGCAGACGTGGTTATTGGTTCAGCTCAGCGTTTCGGCGTACCTATGGGTTACGGCGGTCCACACGCAGCATTCATGGCAACTCGTGACAAGCATAAGCGTACAATGCCTGGTCGTGTAATCGGTGTTTCTATCGATGTAAACGGCAACCAAGCACTGCGTATGGCGATGCAAACGCGTGAACAGCACATCCGCCGTGAAAAAGCGACATCAAACATCTGTACTGCGCAAGCACTACTAGCGAACATGGCATCTTTCTACGCGGTATTCCACGGCGCAGAAGGTCTACGCACGATTGCTCGTCGCACTCACCACATGACTGCGATTCTGGCTGCTGGTCTGACTAAGTCTGGCTACGAGCTTGCTCACAATAGCTTCTTCGATACCATCACTATCAATACTGATGGCAAAACTGAAGAGCTTTACGCGAAAGCACAAGCGGCAGACATCAACCTACGTAAGCTTGACGGCAAACTAGGTATCAGCTTCGACGAAACAACAACTACTGACGACATCAACGCTCTATTTGACGTGTTTGGTGTTCAACAAGATGTTAACGCTCTGTCTTCTGAAATCGCAACCAACGAGTTTGCTGCTATTCCTGAAGCGCTACGTCGTACGTCTAAGTTCCTGACTCACCCAGTATTCAACACGCACCACAGCGAAACGCAAATGATGCGTTACCTGAAACAGCTAGAGAACAAAGACTTCTCACTGACTCACGGTATGATCCCGCTGGGCAGCTGTACGATGAAACTGAACGCAGCAGCAGAGATGATCCCTGTTACTTGGCCTGAGTTTGGTTCTATCCACCCATTCGCTCCTCTAGAGCAAGCGGCAGGTTACTCTGCGCTAGCTAAAGATCTTAAAGAGAAGCTATGTGAAATCACTGGTTACGATGATTTCTCTCTACAGCCAAACTCTGGTGCGTCTGGTGAATACGCGGGCCTTATCGCGATTCAACGCTACCACGACAGCCGTGGCGAAGGTCACCGTAACGTATGCTTGATCCCAAGCTCTGCGCACGGTACTAACCCAGCGACAGCGTCAATGGTATCAATGAAAGTCGTTGTGGTTAAATGTGATGAAGATGGCAACATCGACATGACTGACCTAGCAGCGAAAATTGAGAAACACAAAGACAACCTATCAAGCATCATGATCACTTACCCTTCTACGCACGGCGTATACGAAGAGCACGTGAAAGAAGTATGTGAAATGGTTCATGCAGCAGGTGGTCAGGTTTACCTGGACGGCGCTAACATGAACGCACAGGTTGCCCTAACCTCTCCAGGTTTCATCGGCTCTGACGTTTCTCACTTGAACCTACACAAAACCTTCTGTATCCCTCACGGTGGTGGTGGTCCAGGTATGGGTCCTATCGGTGTTAAATCTCACCTGGCACCTTTCCTACCAGGTCACATCGAGAACGGTGTTGAAGGTAAAGAGCTAGCGGTTTCTGCAGCAGATATGGGTAGCGCATCTATCCTGCCTATCTCATGGGCTTACATCGCGATGATGGGTGAAGCTGGCCTACAAGAAGCGACTAAAGTTGCGATTCTTAACGCCAACTACGTGATGGAGCGTTTGCGTCCACACTACCCAATTCTTTACCGTGGTAAAAATGGCCGCGTAGCGCACGAATGTATCGTTGATATTCGTCCGCTTAAAGAAGAAACAGGTATCAGCGAAGAAGACATCGCGAAGCGTCTAATGGACTACGGTTTCCACGCGCCTACAATGTCATTCCCAGTTGCTGGTACACTGATGGTTGAACCAACTGAATCAGAAGATTTGGAAGAGCTAGACCGCTTCTGTGAGGCAATGATCGCAATCCGCGAAGAGATGACAAAAGTGAAAAACGGTGAGTGGCCACTAGAGAACAACCCTCTAGTTAACGCTCCACACACTCAAGTTGATCTTTCAGCAGCAGAATGGGATCGCCCTTACTCTCGTGAGCTAGGCTGTTTCCCATCGAAAGCGACTAAGTCTTGGAAATACTGGCCAACAGTGAACCGCGTAGATAACGTTTACGGTGACCGTAACCTAATCTGCTCGTGCCCAAGCATTGAGAACTATGAAGACTAATTTCGTTGTTGATCACAGATAACCAAGTTGGAAACTGTGATAACCGAGTTGGAAACCGATAACTAAGTTGGAAACTAACTTGAATAACAAAAGGCGAACCATTTGGTTCGCCTTTTCTCTTTGCACAGTTTTTAGTCTAATATGGTGTCATATTTTTGATGCTAGGAACTCAGCAATGACTAACGTTAAATCAAGGAAAACTCGGAAAGCTTACACTCCAGAGGAAGCTGCTCTTTTCGCCAAAGCAGCTAACGCAGCAGCAAAACAAGTTGAATGTAACCAACACAAAAAACCTAACCATGTGGTAAATGAAGATGTGTTAAAAGCCCACAGTAAAATACGTAGATAATGTGATAACAAGCAATCTGAGTGACATTAAACTAATACTCATGAGAACTCTCCTGCACTACTTAGTTGATAAAATGAATGCAAGACTAATCTCAGTACCAACCACCATGCATAAATAGATGAAATTGATGAAGCTGAATCGTCACTTAATAAACCGTGCGCGACCTCATTTCTTAAATTCGCCCCCAGAGAGTCCGTAAAAATGCTACCTACCTCAAAGCATAAATCCTCTCCAAAAACTTCAACCGCTTCTGGTAACTCCATCAATGTGCTCAGGCCATTTTCATTTTCTATGCCATTACGATCAATATTACTAGTATGAGCACCAACTTCTTTAAGCTTAGTACGTACGATGTGCTCAACTTGCGGACAAAGTAAATGGATAGCTACTCCAAAATCATACTCAAAGCCAAACCATAGTGCGTTACCAAGAAGCTGTTCTCGTCCCTCAGGAACAATTGGTGATTGATAACAGAGACTGACCATTAGTTCTTTCGTCACTCTATATTCCATAAGTATCTGTTGCAAAGCAGGGATAATTTTACCTTCAACAACAAATTGTATCTCTATATCAAAGTGTTGTTGAACTTGTCGATTCACAACTGCTTGGTTTGCAGGGTCATCCTCACCTGATTGTAGATTTAGAGGAGGCGTTATTCCGACAACTCTCCCATCAGTGCTCATGTGTGTCGAACCAAAAAGGCTACTAATACCGCTCGTTCGCATCGCCTCTTGGGCATTAGATTCCAAAATACGTTTATTGGGGCCAGAGTATAGTCCAACAAAATACAACAGTGCTCTCTCTAAAGTCTGTTTCCCTGAAACATGAGCTTTAGATGTAGCTACGTCATCCGAAATATCTACAGAAGGGGAGCGAATCACTCCCATTTCATCTAATGATGCTCTCCCAGATTCAGATATTTTAGTTCTAATTCTTTTTATTGTATTACTAATGTCATATTCGTCACGAAACTTAGTAGGAACAAGCCTATAGGCTTGAACGGCATTTTCAAATAACGAATTCGCAACCATACTACTTTCTTCCAAGCGCATATCGGCTTCATGCTCATAACTCGCAGCTAGAGCAACCAAAGAGTCCAGCCAAGCTCTTTCATCACCAGATTGCTTGTACTTTTGAGATGCCAGATCGAAGTAAGATCTAGCAGCAGGAAAATCGGAAGATCTAGATAAAGTTTTACCGCATTCAAATAGCTTAGTAGCAATGTCATCCAAAAATTCAGAATCAATTTTCAAGCAATCCATCAACTTTGAAAGCCATAACGTCATGAATTTGTTCGCTGGATATTCCAGGTGAAACGCATTTATGAGTTGATTTTTAATTCCATCTAAACGGTCAAAATCTCTGATCTGCATACATAATCTAGCAGCACGTTCCCAACATTCCTTTACCCCTCGATTCCAGCTTTCTGCGTCAATTCCATGAGAGATATATACATCAACTGCAAGTCTTGCATGTTCTGGATTCCTCGGTTTTTTACAAAGCCATAGAAGATCTAATAACCTAGACTTTAACCACGGTTCCGCAACGTCACTCAAAATTTCTTCCAGAAAAGTTAATTCTTCCTCAGTAAAGTCTTCTGGCATAGCTGAACGCCTGCCTCTTTCAAAGTCTTGAAAATATGGCTTAAAAGGCTCATTTACACTATGGGGAACTAGCATCATAGATGCAGAGCGACTTAACAAGTTAAGTACTCGGGCTTGGTCTGAATAACCTAGCTTAGCTTTTTCTCTCTCTAGTGCTGTTAAGCTTTGCATTATAGATGAGTACCCGTAGTGCTCATCAATGGCTAGTTCGTAAGTCCATGCACAGTCAATAAATGCAGTGCAACTATATGGTTGACTTGAGTTGTTCACTACGTGACTTCCTATCGATTCATTAGGTCTTTCGCAACGAATATGACGGGTGTTCTCACACCTTTGCTTTCTATTCATAGCTTCAAGTTTACGTGTACGTTTTCTTTTTACATCCCGTCTTCGCTTAATGTTACTAACGGGTCTCTTAATAAGTTTACCCATAACTCAACTATGGCCTCTTACGCACAGCGGAATGCAGAGAAAAACCAGCCCACGACTTGCGGAGCAAAACTTTCTTGACTCTGCTAAGCAGTTTCTTTCTCTTGATCAAAATTAAAAGTGCTTTGTTGATCTGGTAAATTTAGCAATTCACACAACAAATCATCTTTTTCCAATCCTTCATAGCGGTTTTCAACTGTTTCTCTGAGAGCAAACAACCTTGCCTCTGCGGTTCTAATCAATTCACCGTAAGTCATTGCACGTATTTCACCATCTAAAGATTCTGGATTGTCACCAACACTTTGATAGCTACTCGTTCGTGAATTAATCGTATCGCCAACAACATAGGCTTTTATGAATGGTTTATTTGATCCTACTCCTGCATGTAGAATATCTTCTACATAGCACTTAGCCTGATGCATTTCATCTCGACCTATTTCAAATCCACCTTTCTTCAACTCGATAATAAGCACTTTTTGGGTTTTCTTAATTTCCCCTTCAAAGCCCTCTAGACCTAATGCGCTAATTGTCGAGCGTTCTCCGACTACGATATCTGGTCTCTTTCGGGGATTCTCAAACTGCTTTGCTTCGAAATCTCTTTTAAAAACCGTTTGCATCGTTTTTACTAACCCTTTGTTGCTTGCATATTCGGGAGTATCAAACTCTGGGCCAAAAACCCATCTAGCCTTTTCGATCAACGGATGGAGTGTATGAAGCTCATCTACAGTCTTATCGCTGGATAATCGACTTATTGCTTCAATAACTTTTAGTCTTGAATCTATCTCAGAAAGAATTTCCATTGCGTCGCTCACACTCCACTCTTCCAAAAACTGATTAAGCGCGACAGTATCAGTCATTGAAATATGGGTTAGCTTGTAGAGCAACGATACTCCTGAGCGAGACTTTTCAAGGTTTAAAGCAGCTCTGAAGGCTAACTCTAGTAACTCAATCTTGATATCAGGACTTTCTTCCAATATTTGATCGATGAATGCATATAACTCTTGTCGCGCTAACGTGGGTAAATCCTTTATTTCTCGCTTATGGTGATTTATTACTTCTCTTTTTCTGCTTTCAATTTGTTGACGAGAAACTTCAAGATATGTTGCCTTTACGAAGTTAGAAATCTGATCTGCTATAAGCTCGACAGTAGAAAAGTCTGGTTTGAAACCTGACCAGTCAGGATGAACATAATCAAACAGGTCTTCTGATTCAGCAATTAATGTATACCTTTTAGCAAAAGATTTTCTCCCATCCATTACTTGGTGTCCGCTTATTGACCATGAAGGATCTCCCAATAACCTGCCTCCAAGCCAAAATGAAACACCGTGTTGACCAGCAGTGCGAGAAGTAGCAGATGAATCAACTAATGTCAGCTTAATACTGATGTTCGGCATTGGCGTTATTGTTGTCTCTTTAACATAGCCTGGGTGTTCAGCTAACTGTACTTGTTTACCATTTATTTCTACTACAAATTCAGGATTGAACAAAAATCGAGCCGATATGATATTTCTAATGTCTTCTACATCAGGCAAATTCTTTTCTACTAGCACCTTGATCTTTGTGCCATGCCCTTCTTTGTCTGAATATGACTCGTTAACAACTTGTATTGGTTGGGAACCAGAAGCTATTCTTAACTCATAGATATTAGATGTACCGTCTCTCCAGGTTTCGACTTCGTAACCATCATTGAAACAAAGCCCAGC
Organism: Allocatenococcus thiocycli; assembly: GCF_921292965.1. Taxonomy (NCBI): domain Bacteria; kingdom Pseudomonadati; phylum Pseudomonadota; class Gammaproteobacteria; order Vibrionales; family Vibrionaceae; genus Allocatenococcus; species Allocatenococcus thiocycli. The sequence continues at coordinate 100,818 of NZ_CAKLCK010000015.1, read as the reverse complement.
ATGACGACCGACTCCATTTCTACCAAACGCATGGCGTCGCTTAGCTAACTTTGCTCCACTTGGTACATCTACAAACCGCCCTTGGTGACGATGACGATCGTATCTTAACCTCATCCAGCGGGCTTCAAACTGTTCGTTAGTCATCCCGACCCCATTGTCTTCCACCACTAAATTTTGATTAATCTCAGTTGGAATTATTATCTTAACTCTCGTAGCACCAGCGTCATGAGCATTCGCTATCAATTCAGTAATTGCGACATCTGCTTTAGTCGCAATGGAGCCAATTTCTCTAGCCAAGAAATCTTCTTCATAAGTTACGGACTTAACCATCAGTTTTCCAGCCAACAACATTTATCTGAGCATACTCTTTCCTGACTAAGTCTGGCAGGTACGCAAAATTCTATAGTTAAACAACAAACGCACAGTCGTAACCTGCAAGTCCTTGTTCGTATTACAATACACAGTTTACCTATACTGTATGATTTTCATATTCACATATGCGATTATTTTGATAAAGAACACTGAAAGTGATGTCAATTTAATAACAAAGCAGATTCATAAAATGGCGCTAAGTAATTTTTATACAAAGCTAACGTGCTGGAAAGATCTGATGACAAAATCGTCACTAACTGACTATCCTGAGCAACAGTTAAACATGCCCTCAGCCAAAACGTCTCATTACACTCCAAAGGTGCCAGCGCATCAGCCCCTTCAAAGATGACAAGTGTCTTGCGTCTACAACCTTCCAAAGTAGCAACCAATTCTCGGTTCTCTTCTGCTGCGAAAGCAGCTAGGGGGGATTCATAATCATTAAAGTTCAGGTTAAAGACATCTATGCCTCTACTCTTAGCTTGGTCTCTACACACATCCAAGTAGCCCTCTGGTGTATGCTCAGTTATCAATGAGCAGATGGTGAGCTCTAGTTCCCATGCCATACTGATAAATCTTTCTGCGCTAACCATAACCAAGCCTAACTAATCATCACATGTTTGTAATATTAGCCTCTTTAAAAAAGATATCTAACTCTGTCGAAAATAAGCAACCAGACCAATAAATTTGCATGTTTTATCAGTTTTTTTTGAGTCAGAAACCCAAGTGTACGATCCGTGAACAATCCTTTTTTAAAGCAATGAAATATAAAGACATTATATTCTATATCGATTTATATAAGGAATAATAAATAAGCCTAATGAAAAACTGCAAATTCCATGTACCCCTTCAAATATCACATTGAATTACAAGCTATTCTAATTCAGATCCCAAAGCTCTAAATTAATTATATAAGTTATAATAAATCCTTTACTTACAGCAACTTAGCAACACCACTAGTTAGACAAACCCTAGAAAGACTGCTAACAATATATTAGTAAGTGAGGATTAGGCATATGAAAATAGTTAAGCAACCATACATATCAAACTATGAGCTCAGAAAATTAGAAAAACACCTAAAGAAGATTAAGAATGGTGAGTACGAGCCATATATTACAGTTCGACGTTCAAATAGTGTCGGTCTATCTCATATTGTTTTCAGTCACAAGACGAAACGCTGCCATCACTTATTCAGCTTAGGTGAGCTTGCTCTATTCCTTCATCTTGAGCACGATCCTGAAGTCTTGGATATACAGGAACAATACCCCTTACCGATAAATGAAACTCTCAAGTGGGCTAAATATCTGAATTATCGACACCCTGCTAAATACAAAGAAAGGGATGGTAAAGATATTCCTGCTGCAACCATGACCACGGATTTCGTTGTCACCTTATATGATGCGACGAGAGACCAGCTTGGCATTCAGCCGTATAACTATAAACCGAGCTCAGCACTAAGCACTGAATTTGAGCCTCCCCAAAAAGTCACACGAACCCAACAAAAGTTCAAAATTGAAGAGATGTACTGGGGGCGTTACAACCATCATCTAACGCAGATAACAGATGAAGACTTGAACCCCAACAAAACATACAACCTTCAATGGCTTAGAGAGACTTACCATCATATACGCGAGAGTCAAATCGAAGGCCCACTGTGCGAAGGGATGTTAAAAACTCTAAACAAGAGCCTTATGAACGACCCAGAGAAAACTCTAAAGCAGCATTTGAATCACGCATCATTAGTACATGATGTAACCGAACTTGCTGCGTTAGAGATATTTCAACATCTTGCGTATTCTGGTCAACTAGACGTTGACCTGAATGAGCGCATCGAAGTTTTTCGCCCTGTAATGATGATTTCGCAACACGATGAGAATTAATCAAAAATTGGTCGATGGCAAAAAAGGGCTTGAATACCTTATTGTAGATATTTGCCAAGACCTCGACCTGATTGCTGTCACTCAGCTCAATGTTGAACGCCCTAAAAGGCCTCAAACGATTATGCTAAGTGATACGTTGAGCCAAATAGAGCTGGGCAAATGGAAAGTGCTAGAGCATTCCTTTAGCCCTTACCTATACATGTCGGACGAAGAGTTACTGAAGGATAAGAAGCGCAGAAAGTGGTTACAACGCAGAGATAGCAGCTTTAACATTATTGCCCCGTTAATCGATAACGACGAACTACGTTACAACTATCTTTTTATCGATAGCAGTTCAATCTTACATCGATTGATAGAAGCATCAGGTCGCAGCCGCAGTTATGTAGCAAAAATTTTAAATCGTTACTGGTATTACGGTTCTCACGTCAATGCTCTACTCCCTCTATGGAGAAATTGCGGAACGAATCAGTCTTTACCTGAAGTACCGTCATTTGACCAAGACCCTGAGTTAGGCAAAAGTGGCCCGAAAACCAGATATGGAAGTCCTTATCGTGGAGTCACTCTACAAGACATTAAACATATTCGACGATTTGCTAAAACCATTCCAAACGGTGGCAAAGCTAGGCTGAGTGACCTTTACGATCAGTTTACACGCAAGTTCATGTATGCGCGTGTTAAACCAATGATTGAAGAAGCACATGAGATAGCTTTACCTGTTCCAAGGGCCAAACTCATTTCACGAAATGCATTTAAATATCATTTTAAGCAAAACGTAGATCAACTTGAATTGATAAGGAAGGCTGTCGGCACGACCAATTTTCAAAAAGACTTCCGAGGCCGTGCGGGCCTCGCTCGACAGGGTGTTCGTGGCCCCACAAGCCGCTATGAAATAGATGCAACAGTCGTTGATCAATACATACGCTACCCCTACGACAAAACCAATCAGTTAGCCACGGGACGCCCTGTGATCTATCTAGTTGTAGATACGTGGTCTGGCATGTTTGTTGGCACTCATGCTTGTTTTCACGGCCCAGATTGGACGGGAGCATCACAAGCCCTTTTCAATGCTTTTACCAACAAAGTCCAGTTTGCTAAACGCTATGGCGTTGAAATTACTGAAAACGAATGGCCGTGCCACCATGTCTGCTCACAGTTAGTCATGGATCGAGGTTCCGAGTATACAGACCGTAACATTGAAAGCATGCTTAAGGGTGAAATTGGCTTATCAATCGCCAGTTTCGCTCCGTATCATCGCGGGGATTGTAAAGGAACTGTCGAGAAAGCATTTGATATTTTTCATCAAAATGCTGTTCGATTTGTGCCTGGTCAAGTCATGAAAGTACCCAGCAAGGAAGAGCAACACGCTTCTAGAAAAGCGTCGATGTCCTTCGAAGCATTCATGGAAAAGCTCATAAGGACAATCATTTATACCAATAACAACCGCCTTAGAAAGAACAACCATAACTTCGAGATGTCTCGTGATGATGTTGGTTTCTCTCCTAGAGACTTATATCTCTACGGGCTAGAAGAAATGATGATACCGCCAGCTCAGATTCCTGAAGAGCGACTTCGTTTCGCATTGCTACCTGCTGACAAGGCGACTGTGAGAATGGAGGGCGTTTACTTTAAGGGGCTGTATTACAGCGCTAACAAAATCATTCATAAACAATGGTTAGACAAAGCTCGTAATTTTGGCCGATACACAGTGGAAGTTCGATACGACCAAAATTCAACGAACTTTATTTGGTGTAAAGACCCTGAGTCTAACGAACTAATTACTTTAGAACTCACTGATCGCTCTGAAGCGTATCGTAATCAAATTTGGCAATCGACCCTTCATGAAATCGAATTAACCAAACAAAAACAAAGCCTTCATGAAGAACGTTCATTCGCTAACAAAATTGAGTTCTTAAACAAACTGGATGAAATCGATAAACAAGCAAAAGCTGACGCTCGATACTTAAAAACATCGTCAGCAAAGTCTATCCAGACAGGTATCAAAGAACGAAAGAGTATCGTCTCTTCTATTGAACGCAGCAAACAATCTGAGCAAATAGCAGCAACGTTAAGTTCCGAAGATAACGCTAGCTCCACTGCTAAAAAGAATACCCAACACTTGGAAACACCTGATTTTTTTGACTTTGATGATGAACAAGATGATAGCTAATTATATACCTCACCCTAACTCTCAGATGGCACAAAATCCTCTGATTGAAGCGCTTGGAATGCCATTGCTACCTAAACAATTTATCCAGGCAACAACACTATCTCCTGACATGATGATTGATGTCAGTTCGCTCCCTACTGAGCATCATGGTTACTACACCAGAACATTCATTGATAACCTATCTGAGTGCTATGTTGTTCAGGATGAAGCCCCACGCCTTTATGACACCGTATTTCGCATGATTGAGCGAGGCTATATCTATCGCAACCCTTTGGTGTATGGCGATATTAAACAATTGCAATTTGCCGACTCTATTGAAATACCTGAAGGGCAAGAGCGCACTCTAAAGCAAACAGCAAATCAGCAGAGTTTTTTGGTAGCAGGTCTATCAGGTCGCGGAAAGTCAGCGATGGTAGAAAGCATCTTGTCTGCCATTCCTCAAGTCATTTCACATCAAGAGTACCAAGGGCAAAAGTTCATCTACGAACAGATTGTCTGGCTCAAGATCGATATCCCAACAGCTCGCGGGCAGCGTGCACTACTCTGGAGGATTCTTGAGTCCATCGATTCGGTAACTGGTGAGAATTATTACGAATCACATCAGAAAAGCTCAGTTACAGCACTAATGATTGCGGTTCGTAAGGCTCTACTCATCCATGGTGTTGGGATTATTGTTCTAGATGAAGCTCAGAACCTATCTGAAACTCGACAGTACGAGAAAGTCGGTAACAACGAGAACGCCACACTAAAGTTCGTGGAAGAGTTGTTTAACAAGGTTGGTGTACCACTATTACTCGTCGGGACACTATCAACACTTAATCTGTTTTCTAAAGAGATGACTGCCGCTAGGCGAATTGGAAAGACAGGGTCGCTAATCTTAGAGCAATGTGATGTTGAAAGTTCGTTTTGGAAACGCTTCATTAAGCAAATGTGCCCGACACAATTACTTAAGAATCAGACAACTGACATTGATACTCTAACACGCCATGTTCACTACTTATCAGCAGGGATCCCTGCTATCGCGAGCAGCCTAATAAAGGCCACATTGTCTTATCTGACTTATCTAACACCAAACAATCAAGACCTAAGCATGGCTGCTCTAGACCATGTATTCAAAGAACAATTTCTCTTGGTCTCAGGCGCATTAACGGCACTAAAGCGTGGTCAATTTTATAAATATGAGGATTGCAATCCTTTATCTCAATTGCACTCGGTTCAACAGGATTTGTTTTCTGAAAGTGGCTCAGATATTGACGGCAACCAAGTCTATAAGAAATCCATTAGAAGCTCTCGTTCTGCCGCAAACCTTACTGAGAAAGACCAAGAAATGCTAGAGAACTTAACTCCTGAAGCCTTACTAGCGCAGGCTAGAAAGTATGAATAACATCTTGTACCTACTACCGAACGAACACCTAAGAAGCTTCCTTAGTCGAGTTCATACTATGTCCCCTTTTGGCACTTTTGCTACTTCAGCAAAACGTGTAGGGCTGGCAAATTTCAGTGCGTCGCCAGTTACAGTCATGTCTGACCTAGACGCCATACTGATGAATATTCTTAATGATGACAATCGTTCGATTTGGCAAATGCATATGCACGGTAACGTCATCGAGTCTTTCCTCAACGAGCGAGAGAAACGCGAGCTACCATTGTTTTTGAAAGGAAAGCCATATGACATCGACTTCATACAATCCCAAACGGTACACAATCGTTTTTGGCGTTACTGCAAAGACTGTATTTCTGAAGACTTAGATACTGTTGGTATTTCATATTTTCACCAACAGCACCAACTACAGGGTGTTTTTCACTGCTACAAACACGGAACGAGGCTCATTAATAGCTGTTCTTCATGCACTTACACTGTAAAGAATCTTAGTCGAATGCAAACCCCAGCATTAATCTGTCCGAGCTGTGGTTCCAGCATGACAAGTCAGGGAGCGTACTATGATGAAACAATGCTAAAAGTTGAACAGCTTATGTTGGCGTTAAATGATCAAACGCTCACCCTATGCCTTGAATCAGTGCAACAAAATACGTTGGCACACATCGGATTTACGCTTGAGCAAACTGAAACGTTGGCTTTTAAGAAAGCTTGTGGCGATTGGTACAAAGAGATTTTCGTGACTCTAGGGAAAGGCGCTCTAGAGCAGTACTTCTCGAACACGAGGAAGGTAAATGATCACATAATTTCTCCCACTATGAGGACTACACGCTTATTTTTATCGACTTCAACAAACAGATTTAGTCCACCACTGATCTACATTCTCATGCTGGTTGCTACAGGACAGTTATAGACTTATGTACCTGCACGAAATAGCTGGTGAAGCCTTTTATAGCCTTGTTGCGCGACACCACGCAGCCTCACCAAGACGCTCGCTACGCGAAAAAAACCGAGCTCTCCTAGGGCGCACAGATGTTCGCATTAACCCCCAGCTTCCTTGCATGCTCGAACAAGTTGCCAAACAGACTTCAATAGATGCGGAAAAGTTGTTGTTTAACAGTACTTGTTTCCCTGTTGTCGGCGCTTGCCTTCAAGATAACAAAAGCAAAGCAAGACTTAGATTGCACCTGTTGAGCAATGATGGCAGTCACATCGCGGTCTTATCACGTACTACTTCTTCTCGGTTAAGGTTTAGCAGCGCACTAAAGTTCTGTCCGCAATGCCTTGAGGAAGACACATTGAAATGGGGGGCATGGTATTTGGCGTACCGTACATCAGTATTGCGGTATGTTCGTTTGTCCAAAGCATGCTTGTTGGCTGCAATATGCACCGACAGATGCCGATGGCCTTAACAAACGCATCGAACTACCACCAACACCTTACGATAGATGTTTCCATGGTTCTGATCTTTGTTTAGAACGAGCGTTGAGGTTATCGCAATTCATCAGTAGTTGGCATCGCTATGAATGCGAACGTCGATACGAGCATATTGCTACACCCTCTCACTCATCTTGGATGATTAAGACCCATTTGTTAACTCCGAAAGGACAGATCAGGCAATCAGAAGCCGTCAATCGTCTACAAGACTTTTGGGCTCCTCTATTTACTGGTGCAAAGCTACTGCCTTCGAAGCTATATAAATTCAATTTCTTAAGGTGCCTTCTCCTAAACGACCACTACAACCATTACATACAGCATGCATTGGTTGGTGCTTTCTTTGCGAAGAACGCCAAGTGTTACTTTCGACAAACTTCTCAGGTCTCGAACTATTGTAGTCGGGAATCTCATAAGCCTCGTGTCTGTCTATCCGAGTTGGCCTCAGGAAACTCGCTTCGTTCTGTCGCCAAGGCGACAGGATGTTCGGTTGGCTTTCTAGCAGCCATGGCGCAACGCAATGGGGTCACAATCAAGCATCGATTTAAAAGACTCAACGATGCATTAGTCGACCAAATATTGAGACTCGCTTTTCGCGGGGTTCATAGACGAGATATCGCCAAATTATGCGGTGTTAGCGTTGGTACTGTAGAACAGCAAATAAATGCGATGTCAGGATTATCCGCATGGAGAAAACGACTCTGGTTCTGCCAAAAACGACATCAATATCGTCAAACACTCCAGAAGATCATTTCCCAAAACCCAACATTAACTCGGACAGAGATTAAACATTCGAGCAGTTGCTACATGTGGCTATTTCGATATGACAAGGACTGGCTAAACCAGCACTTACCAAAACGAGAGCCTGCTAAGTACCATCAATCTATTGATTGGAATCAGATAGATAAAAAGCTGGCTAAACAAATTAAGCAACACGTAAAGAAGGCTACTTCAGTTTCACACGTCGAAAGACAGGTGAACTCACAACACTCATTAATCAAAAACAGAAAACGCCTCCCCCTTTCGATTGGGCAAGCGGAAGAAATCGTCTCAAAATCCAAAAATTAGGAACAATTACTATGATATTTCTCGGTACATTCAAACAAATTTTCGAAGCACACGAAGTCAAACCTCACTTACGTGACATCGCGATGTTTGTGACTCTTAATAATGCAAGGCTCTATCCGAGAGAGCAGTTTGATGAAAATGGAGACATTCATCCGTATCTAGCACCACGTCTTGACCTGATTAAGATCATCAAACAAGAAAACTCAGTTAAGTGGTTCTTTACTGAAAGAACTTATCAAATTTGGGATTACAAAGTACCTGTTAGGCGCCCAGCTTTCCTCAAGGCACGTATGAAGCAATACATGAAAGCCGAAAAGTTGTTTGAGCAAAGTCGTAACTATGTCACAGCTAGCCCTGCATCACTCTTAAGAAGAGACGATGAAGCGAAAGTGTTCAACATGTTCTGTGATTACATGCTCACATTTAATCAAATCGCTGTTGAGAGCAAATCTATAACATTGAATGAATGGCTTGTGTGGTTTTCAGACATCAGGCGTATTGAAGCACAAAAAGAAGAAAACAAAGAAAAACAAAGACGTCACCGAGAAGTTATCGCTGAATGTAACAAATTGGAAGATGACCAACGCAATGATCGCTGTGAGGAGATCTGATGAATAAGCTCGAAACTAAGCGATTAAAAGCTATTGTCTCGCTTCTCAACGGCCTAGAACTAATTTCTCATGAGGAATTACCCGAAGAGCAGCACAACGCTCTTTGTATCAATGTGAACGGCTGGAGGTACTACCCGTCCTTTCAGTTCGATGAGCATTTTAACCTTATAGATAACCTCAGAAACAATCTTAGTCTCATGCGAGAAGGCCGAGACGACACTGATATTTTACTTTGGATGATCTCCGAGAAATCGGTATTGGTGGAGCGAGCAGTTGCTCCACCAGCATTAGTTTCCAATTACCTAGATAACGGCGACTTAGAGGGCTACGAGAGATTGCTCTCAGCAGAAGCGCAAAGTCATAAATACGTAACCGCCAAACCTTGTGACTTGATTGATGACCCTTTGTTTGAGGTGTTCGTTGAGGACTGGTTAAGGCCTGACGAAAGAGTAATCAGAACTTATACATTGAAACCATAACCGATTTCCAAGCGCGATACCTCCAAAACTTGAAGCCAACACTAGTAACTTGCTCTATTTTCACTTAGCTTATCATATTGATTTAATGGGCTTTGGTTGGCTCATCACCTTCGAGTTGAGAGGAGTGGCGATGCTAGAATATGCGTTACATGGCGATTCAAATAACTTAAGGCATGTTGATTCTGTCGAGAATGGCTTAAAGTGCAATTGCGTATGCTCTGGTTGTGGAGATCGCTTAGTAGCTAAAAACAATGGAACTAGTGGTACAAGACATCATTTTGCACATGATTCGAAAGACGAAAACAGTAACTGCTTAATGACTCAACTCCACTTAGTCGCACAACACTTTTTTCTTGAATCGCAGCCCCTTTATCTTCCGCCAGCATCCTTTGAATACAAAGGACAAACACTGAGCCAGTGCGAAGTATCAACAAATGTTCGAGGTGGAAACCTAGAAGTACGCTTAGACCGCTATATCGCGGATGTACTTCTCGAAACCGAACTCGGTGACATAGTGATCGAAATATTCGTCACTCATGAAAATGAAGCTGAAAAAACAACCTACTATCAACACAATAAAATCCCTTCAATAGAGTTTGATTTAAGTGCCTACCTTAATCGCAACATTGATGAAGCACTCTCAGATCTAAAAGCGAAAAAAGTGCCTTACAAATGGCTTTACGAATGGTGCCGAGAACAACTCATTGATAAGCACGAGCAGTTTCTGGAGCGTGAAGCAGAACGTATCAAGAAAAAACGTGTTCGTAGTGCAAAAGACTCAGCTAGAAAGTTTATTAAAGGTAACTACATTTTGTTACCTAGCTTAACTCAAAAGTTTGAATGCCAGATTGACAAGTACACGTATCGCGAAGAAGTCACTATTTATTCTCGCTCTGAACAGCGTGTAGACAGCGTTAGCCAAGTAAAGCTGACGGAGGAATACCTTCTGCTCAAGGCGATTCGAGGTAACAGCCACATCTGGGTAGCGTTTCTATTAAAGAATTGTTTACCTGACGATGTCGTTGATCTTAATGGAAGCGTAGTTATCCGCACTCCAGCAACATCTGAGAATAATCGGGCTACCTGGAAATGGTTGAAGTACCCCAAATTAATGCTGAAAATTGAAAGATCTCAACAAAGTTTTTTAAAGGAATCGAACAATAAGGCAAAGAAGGCTAGAACAACAAAAGACGCCGTAAGACAGGCTAAAACCAACTCTGAGCTTTATCTACTTTCAAAAGATAACTTGTTCAAAAGAGACTACTCCAGATGGTCGAAGTGGATGACACTGAATCAGTTATTTCAGCCTAGCCCCGCTAGGAAACACCCAAAGTTACCTCATGCTCTTAATTATATACGAAGCTATCCCTGCCTCTGGGCGTTTGACACTTGGCATATTCTAGCCTTGAGTCTGCTGGCTGAAATCGTCGATAGGAAGCCAAAAGACACTAAAATTTTCTATCACCATCTGTTCAAGGAGTTAGTCGAACTTACAGGGTTGCATAAAGAGTTTTCTGACATTGAGCAGCGCATCGCTCCACATGCTGTTGATGCTGATTCTAAGTCACTTGTGATTCGCTCTGAGATAATCGAAGAAGCTCTTATACCCTATGCCAATGTCGGTGTTATCTATCGCTTACAGGGCGGATTTAAGCGCATAGGCTCACTAATGCAAGCTATTGATTTGGACTCTTCATATATATGAGTCGCTTGTCAGAAAGCTAATAAAGTTCATACGAAAAAATCGAAACAACACTGACATCCTGCTTTGGATGGTTTTCGATAAATCGGTGACTTAGAAGTATATAAGAGCTCGATCTCAGCAGAGGCACGACGCGATAAAAGTCACCGCCAAACCCTTTGACTTGGTTGATAATACGTTTTTGAGGTGCTCGTCGAGTATTTGTTGAGGGCGATGTCGTTTACCATACAACTTTCGACACGATAGGTAAGTGGTTAAATCTTTCAGGGATAGTGCAAACTACACAACTTTGATATCATTCTCTTAAAGTCAAACTGTTGCATAACTTGGTTAACTATAAGAATGAATACAAATCAGTCAGAAGACTCAGCAACCAAACCATCTCTTACTGTTTTTTTAGACCTAGGTTTCTTTCTTATATTGAGTTTTTTGGTCAAAAGTGCAGCTTTCAATATTACAAGTATTAGTGGAGAAATATTTCCATATTTCGCTAAGGCATTCAAATCATCAGATACTTGGACTGAGGTGCTAAAAGATTTTCGATTGTGGCTCATTATAGCCGCAGTGATTATCTATTCGGTTATTAAACAACGGCCTGGAGCATCAATTCTAAATCAAGCTGCCCATATTCTAAGCAGCCCCATTTGTACTTCGACGCTTCACTTTGCTATCTTTTTGATTGGTATATATTTTTCTATTATCTCGTCTGCCGTACATACTTGGATAACAACCGAAAGTATTTTAACTTATCGGGAAAGCTTTTCTTACTCCTTAGCTTTATTATTTATAACGATTACCGTCTTCATTCTGAACCAGTTGGCTATAAATAAGAAAAACAGTGACATTCAAGATACTCAAGTTGAAGCATATAACTACAGAATTACCCAACTTCAAGAACTTATTCGCTTAGCCCCACCAAATGGTTTTGCCAAAACACTTGCGGAATATGTTGATGTGGCTGACGATTTCGTTCAGATGGTCGGTAGTGGTCGAAAGGAGATCACTAGCTCTCTAAATTATCTAAAAGCAGAAGCGCCTGATAAGTTAGACTTTCATTGGAATCCAACCAAAGGCATCGTAGATCTAAAAGCTAATCTAAATCCTCAAAAAGTGAACGAAGAAAGAGCTAACATTAAGAAGCACATACAGTCTTTAAATGATAGAAGCGCAGAAAATGCGAAATACATTAGAGCATTACTGGCTGCTTACGCTAGGCTAGCTGCATTGTTCGACGGTGTTGAACCTTCAAGAACAAACAACAATATTTATCGAGCGAACTTGATGTTGAAATACTCAAGCATAGATAAAACATTACCTGAACTGAAAGAGTTTCGCTATATACCAGCAGTGCTAAAGCATCAAGATTCTTCAGGGAATGAAAACTTAAAGGCTAATTCTTTAGGTAACTATCTGACTCTGCATCAAGAGCTATCTGTAGAAATCTACACAGACAAGAAAAGCATAACGAAAAAGGTAGAAAACTCTCAGAGTAACACTAATGAGTACGAACCGATTAAGTTTGAGCCAGATTCTGAAATTGACGATTTTTCAATACCATATTTTGAGATGACCTCTCAAAAAAAATACAACTGCTTCGGAGCACCAAGAGCCATAGCGGAAGCAGAGTGCCAGTTCATTAATGACACTATGAAAGCGATTGAGCATTGGAAAAAGGAAAGTAGTCCACCAGACGAACTAGTTGAAGAAGCAAAAGTACATTTCAGTAGACATAATCGTGCAAAATCTATTATTTCACTGCCTTTGATGACCAGTAGGTACTCTGAAGAACACAAAAAAAATGTTATGGGTGTTGTAAATATCTACAGAGACAAAACAAACTTGATGATGGGGGATCAATCTAAACAAAAGCAGTTTGAACACATTACAACTCCACTAAACTTTGCGTTAGCTCGCATAGTCTCGCAAGATATAATTGTTAGATATAACGCGATTTTTTTGCAGGAAATCTTAGATTCTGTTACGATATCTGGCCTTGAATGTGCCATACTTGATGACGAAGAGAACAAAGGAGTTAGTCATGGGTGAGTTTCTACAGTATGCAGATGAAGTATACGAAGATATTAGAGCTCAAGAAAGCATTGAAAATGAACTATCTCAAATTCTTGAATCAGGTAACATCACCTCAGAGCAAATAGAACTCATTGCTCATGAGGCAGAGGTTGTACAGCTTTAGTTTTCTTTAGTTGCACGCCAGTACAGGTTTACAGGAAGGCGAACACATTAGTGTTCGCTTTCTTACTTGTGGATTACACAAAAAACGAAGATTTTTCAACTAAGACAGCAAACCGTCATCAAGGACTTTTACTGCGCTCATAGCTGTATAAATTTCCGAATTCAACAGTTCATCCCAGATATCCAAACAAGTGCTGATTGCCTCATCATCTTCATCTTCTGTCGCTTCATCGTAAAGACGCTGCAACACGCTTAGAAGAGAAGATTCGCGGATATGCATATGTCGATGCTTAAAAGACTCATCTATATTATCCACTTCAACGATGTTTTTGACTAGATCCAATAAAGAGTCACTCATATCAACAAGCATACCTGGAAAGCTTTCCAACTTTCTAAACAGATCGTAAATACAGTACTTTACAGCTTTAGATTTGACAAAATCACTAAATAACACAGTCGAGTTGTGCTTTGCCCAGTAGTTGTCATACTGAATGCACGAACCCACTTTCTGCGAAATATCTTTGTCCTCATCGTTTATTAACGTTCTGTATGACGGCTCAATTTTGCTAATTCGATCATGGTGTTTATCTTCTCTTAAGAACTGGGATAGAACAGAAGAGCAGCCATTCCTTAGCTCTTTGTCGCCTTTGAGAACCAACGCCAGCTCATCTTCAAATAGCTCATTGAAAAACCAACGGGCATAGATCTGTCTAGCTGCTTCTTTCCTAATATCCACATACTGAGAGTCAAGCATTCGGAGAACAAGTTCAATGTATTCGTTGACATGCTCGCTCTCGAACCCTTGGTTGAAAAAGTGGTTTGCACCATACCCTCCACTGACGCGAATATCTTTAGTACATAACTCTATAAACTTGGTATGGGCAAACGGGCTATCGTAATTAAGATAAGGCTTAAGTAACTCTAAAGCTGACATTTTGACCGCAGGGTGTTCATCTACAATCGCATGAGCAACTACGTCTCTATTTTGGTTTGCAAGCAATTCGTTGTTGAAAAAAATCCTAGCTATCGCTATATATGCTTGCCCACGAACGCAATTGATTGAGTTATCCATCAAAGATTTGGCTGACGCATCCTCGGCTGAACGACCTTTGTCAGGGTTCCAAACATTCAGTCTGTTTAATTCAGGGTCTTTGGCATGACGAGCTAGATGGAACAATAAATGAAAAGCTTTTGCGTCCGAAGCTAACGACTGACAGTCGAGCAATCTAACTAAAGCATGTTCGCTTTCACTATGAGGGAAATGTGCAATCACTCTGTCCAATAAGATATCGCTGCAAGGAGCCCAACCCTCTTTGTAGTCTGCATGAGCTTTCTCTTTACTACCGTTAGCTAACCCTCGAAAAAACGCACTAACATATTGGGCGTTTATATCTCTTGGTAGCAACAATGCAAGATTTGCGAACCTTTGTCAACGCCAGTTTAAAATTGACCCACTTATCGACGTTATCGCCGAAGTAAAATTGACCCACCCATACAATTAACTTTTGCCTTCAGATAGACTTTCTAGAACCGCTGGTATGGTTCCAGCCGCTTTCTTTCCTCTTAATCGATAGCTTTCACCGCTGATTTGTACAATGTGCGAGTGATGAAGAAGTCTATCGAGTAATGCCGCCGTCAACGTTGTATCATCGGCGAACGCATTTGACCATTGAGAGAACGGCAAATTACTGGTCACGATAATGCTGCCTTGCTCATAACGTTTGGCGATGACGTTAAAGAACAAGTTGGCCTCTTCTCTGCCGAACGGTAAGTAGCCGATTTCATCGACGATAAGTAGCTTAGGTGCGAGTACACTTCGTCTCAAGTAGCTTTCAAGCTTACCCTGAGCTTTTGCTGTAGATAGCTGAAGCATCAAGTCTGCTGCGGTGATGAACCGTGTCTTTAGGCCCTTTTGAACCGCTATTTGGCCAAGGCTCACTGCAAGGTGGCTCTTACCAACGCCACTTGGGCCGAGTAATACCACGTTTTCCTTTCGCTCAATGAAGGCTAACCCTGTTAACTCCTTGAGCTGTTTTCTTGGGGCACCCGTTGCGAACTTGAAGTCATAGTCATCGAACGTTTTTTCCATTGGGAAGCTGGCGAACTTAGTCAGTGTGGCTCTTGTGCGTTCTGCTCGCGCTTCCAGTTCAGCGTTCAGAAGTGACTCTAAGTAATCGGCTAGACTCAGTTCACGACTGTTGGCTGCTTCTGCCAGTCTCGGCCACTCCTGACCGATAGCTTGTAACTTCAGCGTTGCACAGGCAGCCTCGATACGACTCATTTGAAGGTTCATGGTCGTACCTCCAACAACGCATCATACGTCGAGAGTGGGTGCTGGAAGCTCTCAAGTGGCATCACACTATCGCTTATTGTTAGTGGTGTGACTGGGCGTGTCGGCGATGGTAGCGACTGAAGTGTAAAGCGCTCTTCATCTAAGAGAACCTGAGGCTTTGCACCTGTCGTACCATGAGTTCGTTGGTGAGCGACGGTTTCTAGCCATGCGCCGATATGTCCATTAAGAACATCGACGGTGATTTTAAGTCCGTGTTGCTTGAGTGTCGCCGCAAGAGGAGTGACGAAACTATTCTTCAAGTAGGAGTTAAATCGCTCCACTTTTCCTTTGGTCTTTGCGCGATATGGACGACAGGCTCTCGGTTTAAAATTGTACTTCTTGGCTGCGGTGAGCAGTGCAGGGTTCCAGCGGTGCTCACCTTCACCGTATGCATCACGCTCTATCATGATGGCTTTCGCATTATCGAACAGAACTTCTTTGGGGACGCCACCGAAGTATTCAAACGCTTCTTCAAGACCTTCTATCCAGTCTTCTTGGCGCTCTCGTTCACTAAAGCGAACGAACGTCGCTCTGCTATAACCAAGCGTTGCCACGAAGGCTTTAACACGGACTCCGTAATGGGTGATGGTCGTAAAGTCCACTTGCATCTGCTCACCTGGCAATGTCTCGAACCGAACGACAGGGTCGACAGGCGTACTTGGTTTGTACTGTTTGATGTACTCCTTAAGCATCGTTATACCGCCTTCATAACCAAGTGATTTTAACTCACGTAGTAAGACGGTTGCGGGTATCCAATAAGGCTTTGCGGCTTCAATCCGCGTACACAAGTAGTCATGGTAGGGCTGAAGTTTAGTTGGTCGGGATTGACGCTCGGGGTACACGGGTGCTTTGCTTCTATCTCGCAGATAAGTACGAACGGTATTCCTTGAGATCCCCAGCTCCTTTGCGATACGGCGGATGCTGCACCCTTGCTGATGTAAAACGTGTATTTCCACTAGTTGCTCCTGATTGATCATAATCCGCCGCTTTGTCCATGTTACGAACGGATAGTTTGACTCAGGTGGGTCAATTTTAAATCGGCGTTAGTGGGTCATTTTTACATCGGCGCTGACACCTTATAGGTTCATTACAAACTGCACCTTCAAGGGTTTGAGAGAATTGCTCTATACTTGACTCAGCAACTAGCTCGGCAGCTAATTGTTTCCATCTTTTTCCTTTAAATTGCTCTTCAGGAGTGAGTATTAAGCGTGTCCAAGACTTGTCCGATAACTTATTCCCGAATGGCAACGGAGAAGTTACACGGCCTCCCGTTGACTCGAACTTAGAACAAAAATCTAAATATGAATATGACTCAAACTTTCTAGCTAACATGTCAATCAATTGACGAGTACTATTCGCAACTCTAGTTGGATCTAGTTTAGGCAGCAAAAAATGTTGAGCTTGCCCCCAATAGCTTGGATAAACTCCCCACTTTCTAGCTTCAAGCTTCCTTCGAACTTCATCTAGGCTACGGTAACTCTGAAGACTAGATATACATTTTTCAAAGGCCGTAAATCTTTCTAGACTGCAACTCTCAGAGAATTTTTCGATCAATTTCCCTGGTAGAATCCAGATAGGTTCACGGTAGGTATTCCCACATGACAAGTGTAAGTCTGGGTGCGCCAGCAACCAGTCAATAACGTTATCAGACTCATTCTGAGAGAGATTCAGCAATAGTCGCGCAACCAAGTGTACTGTCACTGGATTGGCTGTCGAGAGGTACGGTCTGACTAACTCGTGCAACATATTAGGATCAGAGCCTAACTTTTCCCCAGCTTTTTCTATAAGAGAGAACAGTCCAGAAGTAAGACGGCAGTCATGATCATAATCACTCGCTTCATCCTTATGTAACCACAAAAATACACTTTCTCGATTTGGTTGTGATTCAGCTATGTCATTTACCTTCTTTAGCAACCTGCTAATTACGGCTTCTGGGATCACATCCGATACACCTAGAATGTCTTCTAACTCAGTTGGTGACCAGTTATCTCTTTGCGTTAACTTTTCATGCGCTCTAACTTCTTCCGAATACCTAGGCTTACAAATCACTTCTCGATAATGCTCTAGAACTACCTCTATCAAAGACAATACTCGTTGGGGGTGCCTTTTTGAAAGAGATCGCCAATCTATATAGCTTGCTGGGCAGTTCTTTTGAAGAAGATCTTTCCTCAATTCAAACATGTCATCAGAATCATCTTCAATCTTCCAGCACAGACTACTGTATATTTTCTGATTCCAATTATCTGACACATCGACATATGGGCGCAGAGTTGCGACCACTAAATCTGGCTTAATTTCCGAAATAGAGCTCAGAAGACCAACCGAAGCATCCACTAGCTTTTCATCGGAGCTGCTAAGCCAGTCCTCCAAAAAGCCATTCTCTATTAGATACTCGATTATCTCAGGATTTTTAAAGCAGCTCGTCGAGATAAATTTCTTATTTAGTGCTGGAGCATGAACTAACTTGTTGATTAGCTTTCTAGCGGGTGCTTTTATTGCCTTTAGGTCTTTGAGCGAATTAAGGGCCAAAAATTTGAGGTGAAAACGAACCTTATCGCTAAATAAAACTGCCTCTATGCTAGAGCAATAATTTTTTTGGCTAGCGTCTAGTAACATGTTTAGCGCGTATCTAAGGTGCTCCCTTTTATCTAGAGTTTGGTTGTCAAACCCTCCAAGCACAGATAGAAGTTTTTCTGAAGATTCACTTCCTGCTCGATATAACTTGGAACCAACTTGATAATCATATAATGCCTGGTGCCTAAAACTTACGCGTTGATCCTGCTTAGTTAACACTCCTATTGATATTAATACTTCTAAGGCCCACCGAGAACCAACAGGAAGAGAGTTCAATGACACAGACAAACAACCTTGTTTCATCATTATGCCCACTAGCATATCAATAAGTTTTTCTGCTTCTTCAACCGATAGATGATGGGCGCTTATTTGACTTAATCGATCATCCCAAAAATTCTTAACCAACTCTAATTTGTTATCAAATCTAGGAGCAGTCTGTGTCCGATACGCAATAGTTAGGTATATGCCAAGCCATAGCGGTATCTTAAGAATCTCTTTCTTTACGGAAGAAAGCTGTGAGTACGTCTCAAATGGCGAGACTAACTCGTCTACTTTTTCCTCATCTAATGTAGATAATGTGACTTCATGCAATGACTCCGAAATACTATCTAGCCAACTTGATAAGGCGATATCTTCGTTTAGCTCAAAATCCCTAGAAGCCAAGACGATTGATATGTCTGCACCTTCTTTACGTAACGCAATTGTTTGCCTTATTAACTCCTGGCAGATGTGCAAAGCTATATTAGAATGCGCGCCAGTCCATCGGATAGCGTCGAGTTGATCCAATATAATCACTACTTTGTTGTGTTTTGATAATGCACTTAAACTGAAAGGTGGCGAGTATGGGAAACCTAAAGATCTTCCATATGCATCTAGATTATCTTCTGGGTTTCGTCGATCAAGCCTCACTGGAACACTGATGGCTCCACTCTTACGAAGGTAGTTATGAAGTTCGAGAAGTAATGAACTTTTCCCAACTCCTGCTTCTGCTCTAATCAGAGTTACAGGGTTTTCTTCTAAAGAGTCGGTGATGCTATCCAACTCCCTTCGTTTAATAAGCTGATTACATATCAAGAATGGTTGGATTGACTCATCAAACTCTTTGGAAAGGTTATCAACAACCGAAAGTACTCGTTCATCTTCGGGTATCCCTCTAGCAACAAACCCAGCCTTTTTCAGATCATTTAATAGTTGGTTCGCCGTAATCTTGTTACGTAATTTATTGTATTCAACAGGATAATATTTAAGGAACTGGACTAGCTTGTTACTGCGGCCACTGAACAGAGAGGAAGCTTTGTCTTCTAAATCACTTTGATTATGTTTATTCAAATCATAACGGATAATCTTAAAGCGCTGTAAGAACAGCATTGCTCTGCGGATATCTTCTTCTAACTCAACAGATAGACCAAGGTATTCACATAATGAACTGAAGCACTTCTCTCTCTCTTGGCTTTGTTTTACTTGATGTTCGAGGAAGTCAAAAGGCATTGCATTACTGTTCAAGGCACTTTCACATAAATCGCTGATTATTCTACTCGATAGTGGTGAAACCAAGTGAAACTCTGTAGCCCCTCTACCGATTTGGAAGCTTGCGTTTTTTAGAATGTTGGAACTATGAAGTTTAGATAAATGCCAATATTCGCTATTGCCAGAGCTTGCTTTACACTGATGGTGTTCGTATGAGCCATCACTATTGCCTATTACCAAGTCAACTCCGACTTCATCATCCCCAATAGGCTCTACAGTCACATAACTTATCTTTTCTTGTAACAGTCGTAATAACTGATATGCAATCCAGTTAGATTCATACCTGTTGCCAAGCTTTTCCGCATATCCACCTGCTTCTAGCGCCATACTGTCCGTTCTCAATATAACCTTACACATCAGTAAGATATGGCCTAGCTCTTCTTTTTACAATTGATCTTCTAGTATCTGTGACAATTTAGGGACAGGTTACGAGTTAAATATTCAGTTCGTAAAGTACGGTTCGGGTTTTACGAACTGAGTTTTTACCCTAAATAAACAGCTCTCGCGACCAACTAGTTTCCAACTTAGTTACCGAAACACATTACCTGCCCCCTTCCTGAAGTATTAAAGTTTCCAACTCGGTTATCGTTAAAGAGTATTCCAGATCGTTGATTTAGATGGCTGGCAAGTTTCCATCTTAGTTATCTGTGATCAGTTGTATCTCTGATTTAAAACTTGGAAAAAACTACAAAATAGACAAACTTCGGTTTGTCTATTTTTTTCTTGTTACGAAAAGAAGTTACCCTTCGAAATGCTTAAAAAGCGCTTAGACTAATCTTTCTAAACTACGCCTTCACACCCCATTTAACGACCGACGACTTATCACCTCAAATCTGCTTGTTGCGTCGAAGATTCAAACCAAATCTAGAATTTTCCATTAGATCACATTAAGCAACTACGCTTAACCATACGAAAGACCTTAAAGTTTGGGCGATATCTTGTTTTACCCTTGCCACCTTGAATTTATCTATTCGGGTTACTAGTTTAAAAGTAATACTCTGCAAGGAAAACGTACATTGACTGAGGGTGAAGTCGCACTTGATGAGATGAATGTGTTAGTCGTTGATCAATGTTTAACGACTTCAATTTTGATGGTTAACCAACTCATCCCATTAGGTGGAAAGGCATCAAATCCAACTTGTGAAATAAGTGCACAAGGGAGCTTCGTTTTCTTCACTTTTCATCTCGACTCTGCATTACCCTGTTTATACCGTATTTTCTTTCAATCTTCTGACGCTAAGATACTTAAACACCCCTCAGTTAAGCCGGCTCAAAGCATTCCACAACAACAATCATCATCCTGGAAGCAGCGTCAGAAACTTCTTTTTACACTGAAAAAGCACACGTATTCAGTTGGGAAAACACCCAAACTGAGTTCAATTGATACCGCCGAAGCAACAAACGCATCAAACGATCATAGAGTCAAACACTTAGTACAACGAGCAATACCTCCTAACTATTCTCATTGGTTAGAAATCTATCTCGCGGATTTTTACACCAACCGACTGCCTGCATCATAGAACCAACGTATTCTTTACAGGGATTAATAAATGATCAATTTTGACGTGTTAAACAAAGCTATGGATAACGATGTAGAGATCATTATCACCGTGTTTTCGACCTACTTAGAAGAACACGTTAATGGGTTGGAACGCATTAATGAATTATATGCCAATGAAAATTGGCCGGAACTACACTTGTTAGCGCAAAGCTTAAAAGGAGTACTAGAAAGCTTCGGCGAAGACACCGCCGTCACAGCATTACAAGAAATTGAAGAGGATACACGCAACAATATTGCACCAGATGTGTCAGATATCACTATAGTTAATAGGGAGCTATTAACGATTAATCAGCAGATTTTTGCTTACTTAGACAATATGAATGGCAAATCTGTATAGGCTTAAAGCGGGGGGATATATGGCAATGAACAGCAGCAACTTTAGAGAGCTTATTGATTCGCTCAAAGATTTAACGCCAACTCAGAAAAGGTACCTCATTAGCCGAACAAAAATGTCGTTAGATGACGAAAACGGTATGTTCAGAACTGATGATTTACTTACGTGTACTAATTCAGACCTGATCTGACAGTTACCCGTTTTTCGACTTGGTGCCTGTCAGATTATATCTGGGCTAGATTCTTTTTAGCCCAGATTGATTTTCCATCCTCTAATGTTTCTATCGGCGTTCTGCCACAGCACATTTTTCCTTGATGAGTACGGTGATTGTTGTAGTAGTCCATCCATTCGTCCAGATCTTTCTGCAACTCTTCGATAGAACCATACAGTTTCTTTCTGAATGTCACTTGGTAGAACTCATTCAATATGGTCTTGTGGAAGCGTTCGCAGATACCATTTGTTTGTGGTGACATCGCTTTAGTTTTCGTGTGGTCGATATCATTAATGGCTAGGTAGAGCTGGTAATCGTGCTGCTCAACACGACCACAGTATTCAGTGCCTCGGTCAGTCAAGATTCGCAACATTGGCAGCTCATGAGTCTCGAAGAACGGCAGAACCTTATCATTCAACATATCTGCTGCGGTGATTGGTGTTTTTGTCGTGTAGAGCTTAGCGAAGGCAACTTTGCTGTAGGTATCAACGAACGTCTGCTGATAGATGCGTCCAACACCTTTAAGGTTGCCAACATAAAACGTGTCTTGAGAGCCAAGATAACCTGGGTGCGCTGTTTCTATCTCACCACAAGCTTCGTCATCATGCTTTTTGCGCTCAAGGGCAGCAACTTGCTCGTCTGTTAGGATAATACCGCTCTCTGCGACCTGTTTCTCCAGTGCGATAAGACGTTTCTTGAAGTTCTCTAGGTCATTGCGAAGCCAGATTGAGCGTACGCCACTTGGAGAGATAAATACCCCCAGTTTACGTAATTCATTACTCGTTCTAACTTGTCCATGAGCTGGGAAGTCGATGGCGTATTTGATAACGGCTTGCTCAGTTTCACTATCAACACGGTTCTTTAAGTTCGGTGCTCTTCGGCTCTGGTTAATCAGAGCATCAATACCCCCCGTCTCAACCAACTCTTGATAACGGTAGAAAGTATCTCTTGATACCCCCATAACCTTACAGGCTCTAGATACATTACCGAGTTCTTCTGCAAGATTGAGAAGGCCCGCTTTGTGTTTGATGATTGGATTGCTAGTATGAAGCATGAGAGTTACCTCTTTTTGTCTTTGATTAGTGATTAAGCACCTTTAATCAAAGTGGGTAACTCTCTTCTTTTCAAATTGAAGTGTCAGATCTAGTCGGAACTAATACAACTTACGCAAGAAGAGTTGGCAGCTTTGCTTACTCCAACACAAACAACAGAATCAAAATAGTGACAGCTCGTCAGCGCTAGGAACCAGGTAGAGCAGAAACGCTTTACTTGGTTTTTAGATTTTTTATCAGGTTAGACGTGTTTGTGCGAAACAATAGAACGAGTTAAGTGTTATACGCTCCCACAGCTATCCAAAGTGATTCCCCTTCCCCTCAATAGAACCTTTGGTTTACTGACTTAACACGTTACTCATTGATTGCTCATCTCTATAGCGATTGTAATCTTCTGCTAATAATTGATGCTGGTAACGCGTATACGATAACGCTTCGTTAGAGACAACTATCTGATTTTCTTTCTCTATCAGTTGACCACGCAGCTGTTCAATCTCCTGATTCTGTTGGGTATTGTTGTTATACATTGCAATCAATCCGAAGATAGAAATCATCAACATTGCAATCAGGACATTATTGATGGTTTTAGGTTGAATATGCATAAACCTCTCCTTGTCTCTATCGCACTTTACCAATTAAAGCCCATGCTCAACGCCCCCTGAACAAGGGATTCTATACGTTCAGAAAGCGAATCTAGCAGTGACACATTTAATTATAGGTGAGTGACTACAAAAGAAGAGAAATACTCAACAATTTGAAAGTGTTTCATACCATAGAAGTCAAAAGCAGCAAGATTCACTTTATCCTTACTGCTTTCTATGACCCGATGAAGATCAGCGTATTTTAGCTTTGAAAGGCTTCTCGAGCTGAGATTTTCTCAAACCAACGAGCGATATTTGGAGCCGTTGAAAGCACATCAATCTGAAGTGCATTAATTGCAAATCCAACGAACAGGTAACCAGTAATATCTACAATAGTAAATCGATCAGTCGCGATAAACTCACTTTCCGCTAAACGTTTATCCAAAACCGGTAAAAATTCCAATACGCGAGATTTTGACTCCTCGCCCCACTCTTTTACGCAGTTTTCGCGATCCTTATAGATAGCGCTGATGTTACGGAATGCCTGAAATGCTGCGTATAGCCCCTGAAACTCAACAACACGATGCCACATTTCAACCTGAGCACGTTCACGTTGATTTCCACCAAATAAGTTGAGATCGTTACTGAACTCTTCATCGAAATAGCGACAAATAGCCACACTTTCACAAATTGTGGTGCCGTCATCGAATTCTAAAACCGGAACTTTTCCATTCACACTCTTTTGTTTGAAAGAATCCGTAAGGTTATCTCCGTCACGTACATTTATTGCGACTCGTTCGACATCTCCACCGATTTCTTTAAGAAAAATGTTAACGCGCTTGCAACTTGGCGTCATCGCGGTTTCATATAGCTTCATGTAACACCCTATTCCTTTATCTAACTGTTCGGTTAGGTTATACTGTAGCCAGTTTATAAACGATCAGTCAAGAATATAATTACTCGTCACTTCATAAGATTGAAAAATCTTTCAAAGCAACGATTTTTAAGTGGGTACCTATATGGCAAGAAAAGCTAACTTTGACCGAGATGAGAAGCTCTTGGTCGCCATGAACCTGTTCTGGCGCAAAGGTTTTTCAAATACCTCGATCTCCGATCTAACAGACGAGCTGAACATTAACCGTTTCAGTCTTTACAATACCTATGGCGACAAACAGCAGCTTTATTACGAGGCGTTAGACGCATACCTGAAAAAAGTCTCGTTACCCTCTCTGGAGAATTTGAGTAAAGATGACGCTTCCCTGCGTGAAATCGAAGCGTTTTTGACGTCTTTTGCCAAGCTACAGCGCAAAAGTAGCTACGGATGTTTTGTTCAAAATGCGTTGGTAGAACACGCTGGTGAAGATAACGATGTATTACGTATGGGGCACTTTTTGTTTGACCATCTCATCGAAATCATGAGTGAAGCAATAAAAAACGCACAGAGGGAAACATTAATTCCTAAAACGCTCAAACCAAAAGAACTAGCCTGTTTTATTCTCAACAATATGCAAGGAATGCGGGTACTTGGTAAGGCCAAGCGTTATGACGATTTAGACACAGCGTTATCGTGTTTACTCACCTTAATAAGGAAATAATATGTCATTAAACGTCATCGTAGTTAGGCTAACCAAAGGTATGGATCTTAAGCAATGCCTCGCGCAGATTGTGCTGGAACAAGGCATTACAGCAGGCTCAATCGCTTCTTGCGTCGGCTGTGTGTCACAACTCCAGCTTCGTCTCGCGGGTGCCAAATCAACTTTAATCAAACAAGAATCTTTAGAAATTGTATCGGTAATGGGGACGTTGACACCCGAGCATCAACATGTACATATTTCGCTTTCCGATGAGCAAGGACACGTTTGGGGTGGACACTTAATGGAAGGCACAATCATAGATACGACAGCCGAGTTAATCATCCATAGTTACCCTAAACTCACCTTTAGCCGTGAGATGGATGAAAGCACCGGATATACAGAATTACAGGTAAACATTACTTCAACTAATTAAGTAATATACCTAACAAAGTAAGTATAATTGGGCGATAATATTTATTTTAATAATTTCATCGTCCAATCAATAAGTTGCCGATTTGATTTGTTTAATTAAAACCTCCTCAGAAAGCCCTTTGCAATCTCGGATATTTCATGAGCTCTATCAGAGCCATTAATACACCGTCTCGCACCAATAAAGTCAGTATTATTATCATTAATATAATCAGATATTCTTCTACCAGTGAAAGTGCCGGTTTTAAAACCATGAATAAGAACAAATAAAGCAATATTAGGCTGCATGGCAATATCCGGTTGATTAGTCATATCTATATCCAGTAACTGTGAATACTTCTCGTAGTTATTCTTCCAAGTAAGTTGTACAAATCCTCTACCGTAAAACGGAAAATATCTGAGATTTTTCTTTCGCCAGTTTTCGCTAAGCCAATAGGCTTCACGAACAGGCATGAACGTTTGATTGGTTTCCCACTGAGTTGTCGCGAGTACGTATGCCTTCTGTGTGTCGAGTACTAAGCCTTGCTCTATACATTCATGTTTGATTGCGTCTATCACGCCTTCTCTACAAGTAAAGTCATAAGTATCATTTGCGGTAATACCATCTAACCTCACTTGTAAACGCTCAATCGACTCCTTGCCGATTAGGCCAGGGTTTCCTGGTAGTTCATCGGTTTTGAACTCGGCCCATGCGTTGCGAGTTTTAGGACCTATGAGTCCATCGACTGTGCCTACCGGGTAGCCGAGAATACATAGCGCCTTTTGTAACTCTTCTACTTGTTTTTCAACTAATTCACTGACGGGAAGTGGCGTTTTAATGGTTAACAACTCTGTAATTTTCATTGTATTAACCCTCTAGTACCTAACTAGAAATGTATTTAAAAGTAAACAGCTTAAATATATTTAACTAAGTAATAAGGAAATGGTACCTACTATTCTAGATCACTTGCTGATATTTATATAAATAAAAATGCATACAAATAACGCATTGACCAGTGATGATTAATAACTCATTTAAAGAAAATGCCTGACCTGGTAGTACACATTGTGAATTGTGCGGCTATGTAATTACCATGAAATAAGCAATAGGGCTCATTTACCACCAATCAAATATAAACAACTGAGCCCTATAGCGTTTTCGCGTACAAATTCAGATAATTTATTTGATTCTTTCTATTCGAACTCGAAGGCTGCCACTGTTATTGCCGTACTTAAACTTCAGATCGTTTGCAAAGAACTGCAACTCCCCTGTTTTGGTAACTCGATAAACGCCCCTTTGTCCAACCGCTCTTGCGCTATCGTCATCACTATCAACCACTGCACAAAGCGTAAACCAGTCAGAACTCGGCACTCTACGTAATCCTTTCATCGCTCGAATCGGCAGCTCAGCTAATCCCAGTTGTACATGGTTTAAGTTCCAACCATCTCCGTCACAACTGATCTCTTTTCCATCATGCCAGCTATCTCCTTCTCGAACCGAAATCTCGTACTCCTCTCCTTGTTTAACCACTATGCCGGTAAAGTTGTAAAATCGGTCAGCGTCGATCATACGCTCAACCGATTGAGAGACGCTCAACTCTTCCCAGTTCACCGCTGCATAATGAATGTGCTGTGTATAGCTAGGGCAGTCCACAGGAGAATTGATAAAGTCATACCAAAGATAATGTCGTTTATTCATTAGAGACTTAGGACGGTAGTCATCATCCCGATGTAAGCGCTCCGCCACAGCGTAATGAATGACAGGATACAAATCATCATTGATTTTATCTCTATCGATCACGCAACAACGTCGATCATCTAAGGTCACCCAATCAATGATTGGCCACCTATCCTGCTGGTGGTTTTTTCCTAAAGAATTTGGATTTCGCTGTAAATCATCAAGGCCGATCATCCCTTTTAATCTCTTTGGACAAGCTCTGTCGATATCGGCTTGGCTCGGAAATTTAAACTGAATTGCAGGGAGAGAATGATATCTGGTCATATATTCAAGCCATTTCATCGCGTGACTTAGCGTAATGTCCGACAGACCGTCGCGGTAATAGCCGCCACCAACGTCCGAATGCGCACCAGCAAACCAAATTTCATGGATTCTGTTCGGATCGTGGTTCATTAAAGTTGGCTGAAATGCCCGACGTTTATCATCCAGGCTAACCATATGGATCGCTTGTTTGACGATGTGTGATAAGGTGCATCCATATTCAAATACAACATCATAGTCAGGTCTGCTTGCGGTACTCAAGTTGGGTAACCCAATGCTTGCGACCGTATCAAACACGCAGAGAAAAACGAATGGTTTGGTGTTATCGGTCACGCTAGGATGCTCTTTCGCTATCAGACCAACGAAACGGCGTGCCAATGCCGCCCCGCGAGAAAACCCAGTGGCTAGCACAATATCGCCTTGTTTATAGTGTTTATTAAAATCGGCTTTGGCTTTGTTAAGTATCGAAGCCACATCGCAGCTCTCCAACGCTAACCCTTGATTTATTGCGCGTTTGACCCAACTACCATTTGTGCCAACACCCTGATAATAAAAGCAATGATCGACGGTGTTTTGATCACATTGTCCATATTGCTCTCCGCTCAGGAAAAGATTACCTCCCATCATCAAATGAAGCTTGAGAACATTACTGATGTTGTCATCTTCTTGTTTCGCTTTATATTTTACCTCTTGCTTCGCATCTTCCGGTTCATTGCCTGTTCCGTCGAAATTAAAAATGAGAAACGATCCCATAAGCCTTCTCCTTACTTTTTATAGGGGAACCGACTTAACTATAGATCTATTAATAAGCTTATCTTGCGACGAGGAATTCAATCACTCAAAAATCACCTGAATGGGTGATAAGGAAGCAATACCAGAGTATGAATATTGGGTGGTTCAGCTTTGATTAACCCGAGATCGAGGTAATTTAATATCTATCCGTATCGCATGCGACATTCTGCTTGCTGTTATCACATTTTCCATTCATCATGGTTTTACAAACTAACTTTGTGCGATACAGATAACATTCTGATTGAAACTATCTTTATGCTAATTTATGCCACTCTGCTCTAAGTCTTAGCACTCCAGAACGCATACAATCGTTACTTGTTTGTTAACGCACAAAGTTGAAAAACATATAATGCAAACACGCATATTGAACAAGGCAGAGCTATCTGCTTGATAATTTGAATAAGAAAGGAGTCATAATGGCGGCTTTTGGTACTGAGTTTATGCCTAGGATGGCATTAGCAACATTTGAAAATAATCAATGGTCTGACACACAGATCGTTACATCAGACAGTATTTCACTTCATCCCGGCGCTCACGTATTGCATTACTCAAGCACTTGCTTTGAAGGTCTGAAAGCATTCCGTCACGAAGATGGCAGCGTACACGTTTTTCGAATGGATCAAAACGTCGAGCGTTTTGCTCAAAGTAGTCAGCTACTCTCGCTACCTGAGATTGATAAAGAACAAGTATCAAAAATGATTGTTGATATTGTGTCTGAGTTCTCATCTGAAGTGCCTTTGCCTCCAGGCTCAATGTACATTCGTCCAACTCACATTGGCACAGAGGCAGCCGTTGGTAAAGCAGCAGCACCATCAATCTCATCAATGCTATATATCCTACTTTCTCCAGTAGGTGACTACTTCTCTGGCGGTGCTCACGCCTTACGTCTACTGCTAGACGAAACCGGCCAACGTTGCGCGCCACACATGGGTATGATCAAAAGTGGTGGTAACTACGCGAGTGCATTAGCACCAACGTTAGAAGCAAAATCAAAATACCAGGCAGACCAAGTACTTTTCTGTCCAAACGGCTACATTACAGAAACAGGTGCTGCAAACTTCTTGTTGGTTGATGGTAACGAGATCATTACTAAAGCCCTAGATTCAAGCTTCTTACACGGTGTAACACGCTCTAGTATCCTAACGATTGCTAAAGATCTAGGTATGACCGTTACAGAACGCGAAGTCTCTGTGGAAGAGCTACTTGAGCGCGCCGCTAAACCGGGCGTTGAAGCAATGCTTTCAGGCACTGCAGCGGTACTAACTTCTGTCGGTACGCTTATCCACAACGGTCAAGATTTTAAAGTTGGTACTGGTGAAGCTGGCCCAGCGGCGAAAAAATTGCGCCAAGCACTGAACGATATCCAATGGGGTAAAGCGCCAGATACTCATAACTGGTTGACTAAGATTGCTTAACCTTTAACCAAAGACGAGTTAGTTTTAAAAAATAATTTGAATAGCCTTCATAACTAGTGTGTAAATTTTGCTTTTCCGTTCACTTTTCGAACGAAAGAGTAATCACCGACCAAGTGATGGCTATTCATTTTCTCCATTCAAGGACCTTTCGGCCTCTTTAAATAAACTATACCTATTAGGCAATAATATAGGCATTATCTAGTAGATCTAATTGCACTATCCTCATCGCATTTTTGATTAGTTTTCGCCGTTACTACTAGACATTATTTCTCGTAAAATAGTGTTCTCACATCCGACACATCTTTCACGTTTTGTATATTTTTTGTTAAAAGTGTCTATCCAGCTGCTTGATCCTTAAAAGAACTTACCCTAGCCTATCCACTCAGTTGCTTAAAACATCTATTTGCGTGGATGAAAATAATAAAAGGATTTTAAAATGAAAAAAATAATCTTAACTCTACTTGTTTGCCTCGGACTATCAAGTAACGCGATAGCCAAAGAGTGGAACACTATCCGATTTGTAGTTGAAGGTGCTTATCCTCCTTTTAACTGGACAACACAGGAAGGTGAGTTAGTTGGCTTTGATGTAGATTTAGCAAACGCTTTGTGCGACGAACTTAAAGTAAGATGTGAAATCGGTAAACAGGATTGGGATGGTATTATTCCTGCGCTATTAGCAAGAAAAAGTGACGCCATTATTGCGGCAATGACAATCACAGAGGCAAGAGAAAAGAAGGTAGCGTTCACTGCACCGTATGCTCTTGTTCCACAAAGATTTGTTATGCATAAAGACCGTGAAGTCGACACTAGCGAAAAAGGTATGGATGGTATTGTAGTCGGTGTACAGCGTGCAACGGTCGGCGATCAATATCTTAGTCATGCATATGCAAACATCGAATTGCGTCGATACAATACGTTTGATGAAGCCTTTACTGATTTAATTAATGGACGTTTAGATACTGTGTTCGGCGGCGCGATTGGATTGCGCAGCGGTTTTTTAGATACGGAACAAGGCCAAGATTTTCATTTTACTGGCCCTTCTTACACAGAACAGAAGTGGTTTGGTAAAGGTGTGGGAATCGCAGTACGTAAACAAGATAAAGATTTAAGAGATCTTTTAAACAAAGGTCTAGAAGCACTTATTTTGAACGGTACCCATAAAACGATTGCCGATAAATACTTTCCTTACGATATCTACAACGTTGAAAGTATGTAACGTTTATACAACAAAGTTGAATCTACATTAAAACGCCAAAAGGCCAGCTAACGCAGGCCTTTTTAAGTAAATACAGGATACTGTATTAGCAAAAACCTTTTAAGGACTAGGCACCTTGGGTATAACTCTCCCACATCGAAAATGCTCGTTCATAAGCTTTTTCTCGGTCTTGCATTTCAGCAAATAGTACGACCGCCATTGTTGCAATCACCGTATTTGCCATTTGTGTTAAATCTTGCTCTGATGTCTCAAACAGGCAAGAAGATGGCAGAGGCACTTCAGAAATCATTTGCTCAGTCCAGTAGTGCGAAGTGACGCCACTGGTTTGGCTCAACCAAACGGTTTGGCTGACTTTAGGGTTATATTCCGATTCACCAGATTGACCTTTGAACGAAACAACTGCATGACGCGTCTGTCCAATTTCATGCTCGACTTCTGCATGAAGCTGCTGGAAACCAGGGTGAAAACTGCCACGAATTCCAATTGTCGCTTGACCAGGGTTTAATGCGCGAACAACCGTGTTAATCGGCGTTCTCAATCCATAACGATTTTTCCAGCCAATCATCTTTTCAGCTCGAGGCGCAAAGACGCTTAAAGGAAGGTAGACAATATTTTCTGTCTCCAGGATTCGTTTCGCTTCTTCCGTTGATTGCGCTTTTTGAATGTTAAGCTTGTTTAGGTAATCTTCTGCATGACGACGTCCAGACTGGCGATCATGATAGCCATGCATCAAAACTTTATAGCCGTTATTTGAAAGGATTTTTGCTGAAAGAAGGTGCCATGGCTGCCCTGCTGCTTGACGTTTGCCTGCGTAGCAAGGCCAATCAATATCTGCGCCTATTGCAGGCATACGAGACTGAAATGCTTTCACAAAGCCTGCGATTTCTTGCTGAGTTTCGTTTTGTACTCGGATGAGCATCAAAAGCATCGCCATCTGGTCATCGTCAAACTCACCATTTAAGTACTCATCCATTACTTGGAAGGCCTGATCAAAGTTCAGAGGTTTTCTGCCTCGCTCTCCGCGTCCTACCGTGCGGATACATTCCAAAATACTGCTCATATTCCCTCTTATTATCGGCTTTTAATGTCTTAAAAATAATAAACGTAGTTGTACCACGTTTCTCATTACAATCAATGCTAGACGTATACCTTAGGGTTTGTTGACCTTTCGAGCTGACTCAGCAACTTCGCCAAATATATGATTGTTTCACTCACAAATTAGATGCGGATAACAATGTCAGCAATGATACCGAACGATGTGACAAGCAAAAAAAAACCTCTCTCGAATCGAGAGAGGCTGCACTGCCTTAAACGCTGTTAGTACATTTAACAAAAGTAATACCCTATCCCGCATCTCCGCCTGCTAAGGAGAGCGGTGCATCGAGTTAACGATGAACATTTATAGTATTGCAATCTAAGTGCCAACTTTTAAAAGCCTTAAATAACAACACGTTGAAGATTTTCTTATAAGTATCCTTTAAATTACTGCGCACTGATAGAGTGCAAATGGCACTCATTATCGTGCAAAATCGCTCATACGCTCACAACCTGGTCTACTTCTCGGGTTTTAGTCGGATGTGCTGCTGTAGATTAGCCGTCACGCTCATCCTCTAAATGAAGGCATTACCACAGATCATTCCTTGATGTTCAAAATTAAAGCACAAAATCAAATTCCAAAAATACGAACAAAAAAGGTGTTTATATCTAATTAAAAAACTTTAAACCTATATAAAAAACTGCATTTTTAAAATATTCATGGTTTGATAATTTATGAATTTGCCTTTTTTACAGTATGATTCACCACCTTTCCAATGTGATAACAATCACTAAAAAATATAACATCTGCCACATTATTATTTATACGAAGGCAATTCCTCAGTGAAAGAGTCTCAAAAAACTTTAGGTTATAGTGAGTTAAACACAACATCATGGTCTAAACACGATACACATTGGGTGCTTAGCCTATTTGGCACTGCTGTCGGTGCTGGTATTTTATTCCTTCCAATCAACTTAGGTATTGGTGGCTTTTGGCCTCTAGTAAGTATGGCGATACTCGCCTTTCCTATGACTTATCTTGCCCATCGAGGGTTGGCTCGATTTGTCTTATCTTCAAAAATTAAAAATGCCGACTTTACGGATGTGGTAGAAGAGCACTTTGGCGCAAAAGCGGGACGTGCGATTTCATTGCTGTATTTTCTGTCTATTTTTCCAATTCTACTGATCTATGGCGTAGGCATTACCAACACCGTTGATAGTTTTATGGTGAATCAGGCTGGCATGGCGTCCATGCCCCGTCCTCTTCTTTCTGGTGTTCTCGTTTTTGGCTTGATTGCGATTATGATGGCTGGAGAGAAAGTAATGTTGCGTGCTTTTGCGGTTATGGTTTACCCGTTAGTCGCTATCCTTGCTTTCCTATCATTCTATTTGATGCCCAACTGGACGATGCCAGTGTTAAACGCGCCAGAAATGGGGTCGTTTGCAAACACCATGTGGTTAGCCGTACCTGTGGTCATTTTCTCTTTTAGCCACGCAGCAGCGATATCAAGCTTCGCCAACGTGCAACGACGCCACTACGGAAAAGACGCCGAGTTCAAATCCGAGCTCATTCTCCGCCGCACAAGCGTCATGCTGATCGCGTTTGTACTGCTGTTTGTCTTTTCATGCGTTTTGTCCCTTTCTCCGCAGCAATTGACGGAAGCGAAAGCGCAAAACGTATCCGTGTTGTCTTATTTGGCCAATGCGACTGATAACCCATTCATTGCAACGCTGGGGCCTTTGGTCGCTTTTGTTGCGATCACTTCCTCTTTCCTAGGCCATTTTTTGGGCGCAAGAGAAAGCCTGAACGGGTTACTGACGAAAAATTCAAACCTACCTCAACGCCGAGCAGATAAAGTTAGTGTGGTTGTGCTGTTTATTTCGATTTGGATAGCAGCGATCATGAACCCGAGTATTCTTGGTATGATGGAAGCCCTTTCCGGCCCAGTTATCGCAATGATTTTATTCATTATGCCAATGATGGCTGTGTATAAGATCGCATCATTAAAAGATTATCGCGGTAAGCTATCTACTTACTTTGTCTTATTGACTGGTATTGTCGCCGTGAGTGCTTTGATTTTTAGCTTAGTGGGCTAACAGAGGTTGAGCTAGGTGGGGGTTCAGGGGAATACCTTGTAAACATCTAAGGTAATTCCCTGAATTTTGCGTCGTTTTCTATGTAGAAGTTTAGAATCTACAGCTCTGTTAAAGAAGAGTGAAAACACCTGCAATCATGATGATTGAGGCAATGCAAGTACGGCCGATAATGCCGAAGTGTGAAGGTTGAATCATTTCATTGTGCATAGGCAAGCTCCTTTTTGCGGTTTAAAGCCGTTTCTTAACGACTTAATAACACTATGTCTAAACTAAAGTTTTTTTACAACTCATACCTATATTAAATATTTATTACAGTTAGTTGTAACTTTGGTAATAGAATCTTTCTTTGTGCTTTAGATCACATTAAACAACGAAGCAAACATTACCCACGGATAACAAATAGAGACGGATAACAAATAGAGGCATCTTCACTCTATCTATCAAAGTGTTACTAAAACCTCACCTTTCGAAAAGTATCACCTCAGTTCTTAAATTCGCTTGCTCAACCTCATCAGGGTTATTTAAGTAACGCTCGATTCCAAGGGGTTTACTTTTCACTTTAACCCCGCTGCTGCGCGTTAAGTTCATTGCCATCGCCCAGGCATTACCCAGTAGTCGATATTCTCCCCAGTGCTCAACGACAAACGTCTCACACTCAGGAATTGTCCCTGAAACAAACCCTTCTGGTACTGAAGTTGGACTGTCGACAGGTAAACAGGTGACAAACTCGAATCGGCCAAGCTTTATATCCATGGAGAGGTAATAACAAAACATGGCACCATTCACGGACACATTTTCAACGGCGACCATTTCTTTCAATCGACTCATGTGATCGCTGATGATTTCGCCCAACTCAGGGATCGTTGCAGAACCTGATATTCCAACGTAATGAATGGCTGGTTGTTTGCGATTAGCTATTTCAACAAGTTCTGACAACACTTTCCCAGTTTCTAATTGGCTTTTGAGCATTTTTAGCCCGCGGTCAAAATCCATTTCGAGCATCGACTTAAATACACTTTTGAGGAAAAATCGATTCCACGGAGTCGAAGAATGCAATTGCCATTCAACCAAACAGCCTTTTTGTGACGGCGTCACTATCAGAGTGACCTTACCGTGACTTTTCATCGGTCGGAAAAAGTGCAACTCCATATCCAATCGGTGCTCTTGGGTACTTTCTAACACAATAGAGCCAGAACCTATGCGCTGCCCATTCCACTCGTACGCCGCTCCTACATGCCCTTGGTCCCCAAGATAAGTGAGTTCACAGCTCGGTTCGAGAATGACCCACGGAGACCATTCTGGCCAGTTCTTAAAATCCTTTAGATAGTCGATAATTTCCTTTTGAGACTTTTCGATTTCAATACTTCTGCTGACCAAATATGAAAGCATACTGACTCCTTGAGTTTCTATTTCGCTCTATTCAGTCTACTTCAAATTCTGGTTTTTACTGGTTTCACTGCATGTTAGACGCAGAACGATTTTCCAGACTAACAAACTCACATAACTCAATTACACTTTAAGTATGTTTAACCCCTACGGTGACAATGATGAAGAAATGTAATTTAGCTCTGCTGATCCTTCTGTTCGGTTCAACAGCGACCTATGCGGGCGTCCTTGACCCAGATTGTGACGCTGGTAAGGCAGCAAAAGCCGCAGCGACTAAAGCAGTGGTTGGTGTTGGTGGGCGCTGTACACCTAAAGAAGCATTAAAAGATACAGCAGCTGATAAGGTTCCGGATGACGGGATTGCAGGCAAAGCCGTTGATGCGGTCACACCTGAAAAAGAAAAGACAACGGTAAAAGACGTGACTAAAAAGCTGACGAAAGATTAGTTTTCTCGAGTATAGATAGCAAAAGAGCGTCAATTGACGCTCTTTTTTTACCATTCAGATTGCGCGCTATGCCGCTTCTTTTTCACCAATCCAGTGGTAATGGTGGTTTGCCTTTTTACCGACAAGCCCCTGCTCTGCAAGCGTTTCAAACACCTTGTCTACTTCTTCAGCAGAAAGCCTAAATTCCTTAGCCACCGCTTTTTTAGTGCAAGTAATCTGATGCGATCGGAGTGCATCACTCACTTGCTCTATCAAAGGTTTAGGCTCCTCTGGTGCTTTTGGTTCAACCTTTTCTTCTTGCACCACTGGCTCTTGTTCTTCTTTAATGTGAGGAAGGTAGCCCGCAGGCTCTGGTTCGATATCTCGAATACGTTCTAGCCTAATCCCATCGTAACGACGGTAGAAGTAACGAAAACGTAGTTCTTCACCAATTAAGCCTACAAAGAACGCGGCAAAAAAGTCGAGAAGGATGGATAAGAATACGACCAGCCCAAGCTGAGCATGCTGAGAGCTCGTACCAAACGCTTTCGCAAGACTGTCGATCAATCCGATGACTGAACCTTGAGTTACTGGCGGTAAGCTGTCACGCTCCATAGCCAGTTTTTGCTGCTCTTCGCGCAGTGTTTTGTTTTGCTCCTGAATTCGCGTAACACCTGTGGCAATACGTTCCATCTCGATATATTTCTGAGCAGCAATATTGTTAAGCTCGATCTGTTTGTCGATAGCTTCAATCTGTCGGTTGAAGGCGTCTACTTTTGCTTGTTCAACTGATATATGACTTTGTGCACTATTGGTCGCGCTGTTTATGCCACCGACACTGCCGCCAATAGAGATAGCAGCGAGCACAGAGTAAAACACCAATGCGGTAATCGCACCGGGATAGTTTCTGTGAGCGCGACGTTCACCGTACTCATACCAGGCATAGAACTTACCGGCTTCGAATATGATAGCCAGACCACCAAACAAGGTCTGCATCATCGGGTTTTCGTCTATAGACAAAAACAGCAAAAGAGAAAAAATGGTCGATGCTAATATCGCCGCTCCCGTGAATGCGTAAACACTCACCATGGCAAAACGACCTTTAGGGTATCGAAACTCGATCTGTTGTTCGTATTTCATTGGAGAAATTTCTTAAGATTGCGCGGCCAATAACTAACTAAGACACGCTCAGGGATATAACAAAGGTGGGAGAGAATACCGTATCCTGTATTAAATTACTGTCATATTTGCGTTAATGGCAAACAAGTGCAGAATAGATGCTCATTTTGAATTGATATCCCGCAAATCCAGCACGCTAATTCACCAGCCGTTTATCGCAAGCCCTGCACTGACAACGGATTAAATACAGATTTAGGCTAATGGTAACGCTTATTCACACCCTCGCCCCACCAGCGAGACACAAATAAAATACAGTTGAATCACCTTTTATCTATCTTACCATTACATTTTCAGGGATATTTGTTAGTATCCTGCGCCAAAAGACAACAATTAAAAAAGCCACATGGAAATGACTCAGACATCGCAGAGAACGCAACGCGTAGCCGCTTTGACGGTCATCTTCGCTGTGCTGTTTCAACTCTATCTCGCTTCGACTGCGGTACTTAACCCAAGAAATGTGCATAACACAAACTGGTTAAGCGAAGTTCAAAACGAAAAAGTACTGCTTTGTACTGCGGACGGTTTTAAATGGGTCGACATCAACACGCTGATTGCGGCTAATAACCACGAAGCTTCACCACTTATCCATGACCTTAACTTACACGAAGGTTTTCAGTTTGAGTGTCCTTTGCTTCAAGCCGTGCAGTTTTTCATGCTGTGCGCGATTGGGCTTTACTTCGGCACTATCCATTGGTTCCGACGTGTTAAACACGCACTGATTCCCTATCACTTTACGCACTCCGGAAGATTGGTTTACAAGCATCTCGCCCCAAAACAATCTCCACCTTGTATTTTTCCTGCCTGAATTCCTAAAAAGGAATCAGGCTAAAAACAACAAAATCCCTCACCTACGTTTGGTCAGGGCAGTCACTATATTCAAAAGGAAAAATACCCATGCTTAAACAGATTAAAACCCTTGCTATTACTTTCGCAGCTCTCGTTATGAGCCCAGTCAGCCTTGCTCACGAATATGAAGCGGGTCAGATTCATATTGATCACCCATGGAGCCGTGAAGCGCCACCTAATGCTCCTGTTATTGGCGGGTTCTTACAACTCAACAACCACGGTGAAAAAGAAGACGCATTGATCGCGGCAGAAAGCCCAATTGCGGCGCGCATCGAACTTCATAACCACATTATGGAAGATGGCGTGATGAAGATGGTGAAGGTTAGCGAGATTAGCGTACCAGCAAAAGGTACGGTCGCACTGGAACCAGGAAGCTTTCACCTGATGATTTTTAACCCGAATCAGACGCTAAAAGAAGGTGACCGCTTCCCTATGACGTTAACGTTTAAAAACGCAGGTAAAGTAGACGTAGAGATAGCCGTTGAGAACAAAGGTCATATGGAAAAGCATATGAACCATTAATCGCTAACTGGTTTATAAATACAAAGAGCCCGACCAATTGGTCGGGCTCTTTTCGGATTGTCGATTACTTAAAGCACACTTCGGCCCAACGAGCCAGACCAGCAGTGACCGAACCAAAATAATTACCACTAACCACTGGAATATTAGGCAGTACCGACTGCACGGCATCGCGTAAAATAGGTGAACGTGCAGAACCACCCGTCATAAAGATCGCGTCCGGTTTAACACCAGCTTGCTCGACGGCTTCGGTGACCAATGCGGTCATCTTATTTTTTGGTGACTGAATAGCATCAATCATTTCTTCACGCTTTACGTCCACTTCGATAAGCTCGGACAACAAGTTAATACCTGCGCGATACGAAGCATCATCAGAAAGCGCGACTTTCGCCTCTTCAGCGCGACGAACAATGTTATAGCCTAATGACTCATGATAAACCTCAAGCAGACGCTTAAGTTTTTCCGGTTCCTGCGCCTGCTTATGAAGCAGCTTTAACGCTCCAAGGTTGTCACGGGAATAAAAGTCATTCTGCGCTTCGACGTTATTAATCGCGATTGGGTTCCAGAACTGAGTCGTCGGCATCACGATGCCCGATTCCATTTTGCTTTCCATGCCAAACGGGAACATCAGTTGCTTAAACGCAATCGCAATATCCAAATCATTACCGCCAATACGCTGACCGCTGTGTGCCAGCAAGCTCGCGGTTCTGTCTGCTTTACCAGACCATGACGGGCCCATTTGAATCAGTGAACAGTCGGTTGTACCACCACCGATATCGACCACTAGGATCGTCTTATCTTCGGTAAGTGTCGCTTCGTATTCTAATCCCGCTGCGACAGGCTCAAATTGAAACTCTACATTGTTAAATCCAGCGCGTTTCGCTGCCTTTAAAAGAATGCCTTCCGCCTGGGTATTGGCCTTTTCACCGCCACGGCCATGAAAGTTAATCGGACGGCCAATCACCGCATCCGTAATGGTTTGTTGAGCGTCATTTTCTGCCTGCGATTTGATGTTATCCATCATGGCGCAAACCAAGTCTTCAAAGAAGGCAAGTTGCACGTCGCGTAGACCTGACGCCCCAAGGAATGACTTTGGCGATTTAACATAGTAAATGTCACGAGGATCTTCTAAATAGCGATTCAGTGCCGCTTGGCCAAAATCGATATCTTCGGGTTCCAGTTCAATGCTCTCTTCGCGATTTAAGTTGATTGCGCGGCGAAGTACTTGCTCTCCGACCTGATCGAACGGTTTAATATTTCGATGTCGAAAAAGATGCTCAGATACCGATTCACGCGTCGGAGCCGCTAGCGTGGAAGGAATGAAATAATTACTCTCTTCAAGCTTGAGCAATACTGGCTCACCTGATTCCATTTTTGCCACTGAACAGTTTGCAGTGCCATAGTCAAAGCCGATAAACATGGATCCTCCCACTGACTAAAAAAGGTCGGCAATGCTAACTCAACACTGAATGAATTGCTACTGTACAGCGTGTTATTGTTTTTGTTCAGGATCTTTTTTCGCAGATGGCAGAGCGACAACGACAATGAAAGCTAACAATAAGAAGACCGGAGTCAGCTTTAACCCATGCCAAATGGAATAGCTATCATGGAAAAGCCAAAAAATGCCCACTGTGAGCAGATAAGCAAAGTAGCTACAGAACACCAAACTTACCGCCACAAAGCGGGCTCGATTGATGATCAGAATACGAACCAGGTATTGGCTGAGAATACCTG
The DNA here is from genome assembly GCF_921292965.1 of Allocatenococcus thiocycli. NCBI lineage: Bacteria > Pseudomonadati > Pseudomonadota > Gammaproteobacteria > Vibrionales > Vibrionaceae > Allocatenococcus > Allocatenococcus thiocycli. The sequence continues at coordinate 60,740 of NZ_CAKLCK010000015.1, read as the reverse complement.
CGCAATGCATCGCAAGTTGCCAGTTAATCACAAAGACGGCCAGCGCCACAAATCCAGCCACCAGTAACGAGTCATAGGTATTAATAGCAAAGTAGCTGCCAAATCGGCTGATGATGAAGGGGTATTCCCCCTCATAAACGGTGGACCAGGAAATCGCGTTAGCCGCTGCAACAAAGTTAGCGAAATAGGCGATAGCGTAAAAGGAGGTTTGGGAGCTGAATGGCTGGAAAACTTCGTTACGGTAACCTTGCCACTCTTCGTCGTTGTCTGTCGGGCCAACCCAACTTCGCTCTCTGGCAGGAACTGGCTCGTCAAATGCAGGGCCATTACGAAACAATAACCAAAAAATATACAGTGCAAGTGCGACCAGGAGTATTGTCAGCATACCCTTCCCCTTTTCATTTTGTCGATTTCACTGCCTTTGGCGTTGGAACGTAAACTGCACTTCCTATTATTATTTACTCATCAATGAACAACAGTTTGCTTAGTCACTATTGATTCAATTTTTCTTCGAATACACCTAACTCTCGACCAAGCCAAATAGCATGCTCCGTGTAATCGAGCAGCTCTCGCTCACTCACCGGACGGATCAGTACAGAGAAATCACCGCGAATCACATCTAACCAAGCGATAAATTCTTCGCTCAGCGTTTCTAGGTGTATCTCGAACATCGGCATTTTATGTGGGCCTTGTAAACGACCGACTAAAGGACAAACTCTGAGAACATCCTGACGTTCCTGGCGAATGATCTCATTTAACGCTTGAGCTTTATCTTGCTGTCGCAATGGAAAATAAACGTGGGCGCGATACATAACTTCTCCATGATGCACTCTACCTTAAGTTTAGGTAATGCTGTCTTAGTAATCGTCTCACTTACTTACGCAAGTGGTTGGAATAGAAACGGCTTCAATGTGCCGCAACACTACCTTGATTCCATTCTATAGGGAAGAAATTATCTTTTTCCCATCATCTTAACCGTCGAGATTCAATAATAATGGCCCAGTTTGTTAAATTTTACAGCCTAATTTTGTTGCAAATAGTTCCCAACAACTAGTGATTAGATTCAAGTTTCGACGTTACAGAACGAAAAAACCAGCATATTACTCTACATATCAGGGGTGTAAGCAAAACTTTACTGTTGAATAATTGTTAAAATAAAGCATTTTTTAACAATTTGTTTACACTTATGGTGTCTGGTTATACCAAGATGAATTACCAAACCCAGTGATTAGACAATTACTCGGATTGGTATGACTAAAAGGGTTAGGCGTTACGTAGCAGTATTAACAATGCCTTGTGTTTTACCCAAACACGACATTGTTAATCAATAAATGACTGAAAGGATTATAACGGTCATAAACAAACGCAGCCTGAGGCATAACCTTTTACGCTGATGCCAAAGTTTGAGTACCCATACAAACTTTGGTTTGATAATGAACAGCTGCAGTCCAAAAGACCCGCAGCGTCAAAAGGAGCTTGAGATGAACGTTCAGGCATTACCCATGCATCGGTTTATCGACCATCATGGGAACCTAGTCGGCCAACTACCCAACTGGGCTGACGTAGAAACATTGGTCGGTTTTTACCGTGATATGGTATTAACGCGTACCTATGATAATAAAGCTGTTGCTTTGCAACGCACAGGGAAATTAGGGACCTACCCTTCGCATCTTGGCTCTGAAGCTATTGGGATCGCTGTCGGTCGTGCACTAAAAGCCGATGACGTCTTCGTACCTTACTATCGCGACATGCCTGCTATGTGGTGTCGTGGTATTGGTATGGAAAAGAACCTGCAATACTGGGGCGGTGATGAACGCGGTAGCGATTTCGCACCAGAAGGTAGCCCGATACCAAGTCGGGATCTGCCATTTTGTGTCCCAATTGCCACACAGTGTACCCACGCCGTTGGTGTCGCTTCAGCACTGAAAATTCAGGGCAACCATGAGGCAGCGCTTGTCATGTGTGGTGACGGTGGTACTTCCAAAGGCGATTTTCTTGAGTCCATTAACTGTGCTGGTGCTTGGAACATTCCTCTCGTGTTTGTTGTTAACAATAACCAATGGGCGATTTCCGTACCTCGCAGCCTTCAATGTGCCGCTGAGTTTTTATCTGAAAAAGCAAAAGGGGCTGGTATTCCGGGCATTACCGTCGATGGTAATGACGTAGTCGCAGTCTTCGACGCCACTATGACCGCGCTAGAAAGAGCCCGCAAAGGCAAAGGTGCAACACTCATAGAAGCAGTGAGCTATCGCCTCAGCGACCATACAACCGCCGACGATGCTACCCGCTATCGTAACGAAGATGATGTTCAGACTGCATGGCAATTTGAGCCTGTTCGTCGACTCAAAGCTTTCTTGATCAACCAAGGTGCCTGGAGCGAAGAACAAGATAAACAATGGCTCGAAGAGTGCAAACAACAAGTTGAATTAGCAGTGAAACGTTACCTGAATATGCCTAGTCAAGCGCCTGAATCAGGGTTTGATTACCTTTATGAGTCTCTTCCTCAAGAACTTCATACTCAAAGAGATGAACTCATCAATAAAGCAATGCGCATGCAGGGAGGCAAACATGGCTGAATTAACTTTAGTTGAAGCAGTAAACCTCGCGCTGCATCATGAAATGGAACATGATCCAAACGTGGTCGTGCTGGGAGAAGACGTCGGCGAAAACGGCGGCGTATTCCGAGCTACGGTAAACCTCAAACAGAAATTCGGTTTGAAGCGAGTGATTGATACGCCATTAGCCGAAGCCTTGATTGGTGGCGTTGCAGTTGGGATGGCAACACAAGGGTTGCGCCCGGTCGCAGAGTTTCAATTCCAGGGATTTGTCTTCCCGGCGATGGAACATTTAATGTGCCATGCCGCTCGAATGAGAAACCGAACTCGCGGTCGACTCACCTGCCCAGCCGTATTCCGTGCCCCATTTGGTGGCGGTATTCACGCGCCAGAACATCACTCAGAAAGCGTGGAAGCATTGTTTGCCCACACACCTGGGCTGAAAGTCATCGTCCCATCATCACCTCAGCGCGCCTACGGATTATTACTTGCTGCTATCCGCAGTAATGACCCGGTCATGTTCTTTGAACCAAAAAGAATCTATCGCACCGTAAAATCGGAAGTGGTTGATAATGGTGAAGCATTACCTCTGGACACTTGTTTTACGTTACGCAAAGGTCGAGACATCACCTTAGTTACGTGGGGCGCTTGTGTTGTTGAGTCATTGCAAGCAGCTCAGACATTGTCGAAACAGGGTATTGAAGTCGAAGTACTGGATTTAGCCAGCATCAAGCCAATTGATACCACTACCATCTTCCGCTCATTGGAGAAAACTGGTCGCCTGCTCGTGGTTCACGAAGCAAGTAAAACTTGTGGTGTTGGTTCTGAGCTTTTAGCTCGCACCGCCGAACACGCCATGTGCTTATTAAAAGCGCCACCGAAACGGGTTACCGGAATGGATACCATCATGCCTTACTATCGTAACGAAGATTATTTTATGGTTCAGGAAGAAGACATTGTGAACGCAGCGCGTGAACTCGTGGAGGATTGGAAATGAAGACGTTTAACTCACCCGATCTCGGCGAGGGCCTCGCTGAGTCAGAAATTGTAAAATGGCACGTTAATGTGGGTGACATGGTCGAAGTTGATCAGGTGATCCTTACTGTCGAAACAGCCAAAGCAACAGTCGATGTTCCGGCGCCTTATTCCGGCAGAGTGGTTAGTCGCCACGGTGAAGAAGGCGATATCGTCAACATTGGTGCCTTACTTCTCGAAATCGATGAGAGCGGTGCAGAGCATCATGTCTCCGCTGAGAAAAGGCAAACTGCAGACGCGGCTACTGTGGTCGGTAATGTGTCGCACCAAACTCAAAACGTGAATGTCGATGACTTTTGGGTAGGCAGCAGCGACGGTACATCTAATAACAATTTGATCACTGCCCTGCCTTCTGCTCGACTTTTAGCGAAGAAACTCGGTGTGGATTTAAACGCGGTTTCTGGCAGTGGTCCAAACGGCTTGATAATCGATTCTGATATCTACGATGAAGCTGGCAAGCAACGTCCGGGCACCGAAGTGCTGAAAGGCGCGCGCCGAACCATGGTTTCCGCCATGGCAGAGTCACACAAAAATGTTGCAGCCGTTACTATCACCGAAGAAGCCTTGTTAGAAAACTGGGCTTCAGGTGAAGACATCAGTATTCGTCTTGTTCAGGCTATCGTTCATGCTTGCCAGGAAGAGCCTGCCCTAAACGCTTGGTTCGACGAAGAAACCATGACGCGCTGTGTTCATACCACTGTAAACCTCGGCGTTGCTGTGGATAGTCGTCATGGCCTGTACGTACCCGTTCTTCGCCATGCCGATGAGTATGAGTCAAAAGACGTCCGTCGCTGGCTCGACCAAACTGTAGAAGGCATTCGCGAAAGAAAGATCAATCGTGAAGATTTACAACACGCCACGATTACTTTGTCTAACTTTGGCGCAATCGGCGGTATTTTTGCTACGCCAGTCGTTTCTCCGCCACAAGTCGCGATTGTCGGCGCAGGCCGTATCATTGAGCGCGTAGTGATAAGAGACGGAAAAGCGGTCGCGGTTAAAGTTATGCCGTTATCCATCACTTTTGACCACCGTGCATGTACTGGTGGTGAAGCGGCAAGGTTTACCAAAGTACTTGCGGAGCATTTGCAAAGGCCAAGTGGAAACTAGCTTTGATATGATCTCAAAGGCTTCCTTGATGGAAGCCTTTTTGTTTTAGCTTTTGATAAACATCTTAGAAACCCGCCCCCGGTCTTTCCTGTCACGTTCGTTCTGACATAAGCAAACACGTTCAATCACGTTTACGTTAACTGAGCTATAGTTCTTTATATGACAATAACATAGTTCAGCTTGATCAAAGGACAGAGAGATATGGAACGAGAAATTATGGAGTTTGACGTCGTGATCGTAGGTGCCGGTCCTGCTGGTTTAAGTACCGCTTGTCGTTTGGCTCAGATGAATCAGCAGCGCCAAGACAATCCGCTATCTATTTGTGTGGTAGAAAAAGGATCCGAAGTTGGAGCCCATATTCTCTCAGGGGCCGTATTTGAAACTCGTGCTCTGGATGAACTTTTTCCAGATTGGCAAACTATGGAAGCGCCACTGTCCACGTCCGTGACAAGTGATGATTTTCTCTATCTAACGACATCACTAAACCATGTCAAAGTACCTAATGCTCTTACTCCGAAGCCGATGCACAACGATGAAAGCAACTACATTATTAGCCTCGCTAACCTTTGCCGTTGGTTGGCAAAACAGGCTGAAGAGCTTGGGGTTGAGATTTTTCCGGGTTTTGCAGCAGCGAGCATCAATTACGACCAATCCGGTGCTGTTACAGGCATTACGACTGGTGATATGGGACTGGATAAAAACGGGAAACAAAAAGCTAACTTTGAAGCGGGCATCGAATTAAAAGCAAAATACACAGTGTTCTCCGAAGGCTGCCGTGGACATTTAGGTAAAGAGCTCATCAGTCGGTTTGGCTTGGACTCAGGAAAACAACCACAGCATTACGCGTTGGGTATAAAGGAAATTTGGCAATTACCTGATGGCGATGCGGAACGAGCAGGGAAAGTTATTCACTCCGTTGGCTGGCCGTTGAGTGAAACGAAAACGACCGGTGGCGGATTTGTTTACCACATGGAAGACAATCAAATTGCTGTCGGGCTTATCGTCGACCTTAACTACGACAATACCTACTTAAGTCCATTTGATGAGTTCCAGCGCTTTAAACACCATCCAGCGATTAAAAAGCACCTCAAAGATGCTCAGCGTGTTGCCTACGGAGCCAGAGCACTGGCGAAAGGCGGCTTTTCTTCGCTTCCTAAACAACAATTTCCCGGCGGACTTTTGATTGGCTGTGATGCTGGCACATTGAACGTCGCTAAGATCAAAGGCAGTCATACGGCGATGAAATCTGGCTTGTTGGCAGCAGAAGCAATCGACAAAGCGATACAAAAGGCTTCAGTTGAGCCTGATTACCAAACGCTATTTGAAGGGTCATGGTTGTATGATGAGCTTGTCGAGACACGCAACTTCGGAGCAAATATTCACAAGTTTGGCAGTCTGCTCGGAGGTGCGCTTTCTACCTTTGAGCATAATGTTTGGCGACCACTGTTTAACAAGCCATTGCCATGGAAAGTTCGAGATAATTCGCATGATCACGAACAGCTCAAACCAACCAGTGAATGTCATCCGATTCACTACCCTAAACCGGACGGAAAAATCAGTTTTGATAAGCCCTCTTCCGTTTTTTTGTCGGGGACGCAACACGAAGAAAATCAACCATGTCATCTCGTTCTAACATTCCCACACATTCCGATAGATGTGAATCTTGGGATGTTTGATGAACCGAGTCAGCGATACTGTCCCGCTGGGGTTTACGAAGTGATTGAAGTCGATGGAAAAACCACATTTCAGATCAACTCGTCAAACTGTGTTCACTGTAAAACCTGCGATATTAAGGATCCATTCCAAAATATTGCCTGGAAAACGCCAGAAGGCGGAGGCGGCCCGAATTATCAGAATATGTAACCTCATTTGATGAGTGGTCTAAGCTTTAAGCACGGAAAACGTTTATAACAGAGTAAAACGAGCAGCACTCTTCTTCGATCAGGAAGCTTCAGCATGTCTGACCAAAATGACACTACAAGTAGAGACTCTGAAAACATCGCGCAAACTGTGTTAGAGATCGTTCGGGACCTAAAACTTGAACTAGACCCCGAAGGTCTCTCGTCCGTTTCTATTCACTTAAAAAGTGACCTCGACCATGACCTTTGTTTGGATAGTCTAACGCGTGCTGAGCTAATCACACGCATAGAAAGTCGTTTCGACGTGTCACTTCCGGATCACGCACTGTCCAGCATATCGACACCAGAAGATATTATCGGCGAGATTTTAACGGCAGGATCATCAAATAAAACAGCCTACTTAGATGAGTCGGCGAAAGCGATCAAACTCGACTCAGTCCATCAGTTACCAACTGAGGTCAAAACGCTACAAGCGCTACTTGACTGGCATGTGGAACATCACCCGAAACGCCCTCATCTTTACGTTTATCAAAACGCTGATGAAGTGGTAGAAGTCAGCTATAAACAACTAAAACAACAAGCTCTCAAAATCTCCGCTGGGCTAATTGATGCGGGAGTTGAAGCTGGCGACTGCGTCGCGATCATGTTGCCAACCTGTACCGACTACTTCTACAGCTTCTTTGCGATACTTTATGCCAGAGCGGTGCCTGTTCCCATTTATCCACCAGCCCGAATTGAGCATGTCGAAGATCATTTGAATCGTCACGCCAGTATTCTCAACAACGCTCAGGCAAAACTATTGATTACGGTGCCAGAAGCAAAACCTGTTGCCCACTTACTTAAATTACAAGTACCGTCTGTTGATGCCGTCGTTACCGCGAGTGATTTGCAAAAAGACACCAGCTTCCCCGATATGGGTGAAGCTAAAACCGACGATATTGCTTTTTTGCAATACACATCCGGAAGTACGGGTGTACCTAAGGGCGTGACCCTTACCCATGCGAATTTACTCGCTAATATACGCGCAATGGGTAAAGTCATTAACGCCAAGTCGGACGATGTGTTTGTAAGTTGGCTACCCGTCTACCACGATATGGGACTTATCGGAGCATGGCTTGGTAGCTTGTATCATGCGATCCCACTAGTGATCATGTCGCCATTGCTTTTTTTAACTAAACCTCAGCGATGGCTATGGGCGATTCATCATCATCGAGGTACCCTCTCTCCCGCACCAAACTTCGCCTATGAGCTTTGTGTTTCTCGAGTGAAGGAAAGCGATCTCGAAGGGCTCGATTTAAGCAGTTGGCGACTTTCCTGGAACGGCGCAGAGCCCGTGAGTCCACAATCGATCCAAAACTTCTCTGAAAAATACGCCAAGTATGGATTTAAACCCGAAACCATGTCGCCCGTTTATGGGCTAGCGGAATCTTCGGTCGGGCTGACATTCCCAGTGACCGTCCGCGAACCGCGTATTGAGTATTTCCAAAGAGCATCGTTAAGCCAGTTTGGTCGTGCTGTACTCGCCCAACAGGAAGATGAAGATACCATTCCGTTTATTGGCTTAGGCTACCCACTTCCCGAGCATCAAATTCGTATCGTTGATGATCTGGGCAAAGAATTACCCGATGGAGAAGAAGGCGCACTTGAGTTTCAGGGCCCGTCCGCCACCCAGGGTTACTATCGAAACCCAGAAAAAACCAAAGCGCTATATCATGATGGTTGGCTGGTAACAGGGGATCGCGCGTTTACATTAGGCGGCGAGCTTTTTATCACCGGACGTAGCAAAGATATCATTATCAAAGCCGGACGTAATATCTATCCTCATGAGCTGGAACAAGCGGTAGGGAGTATTGATGGTATTCGCAAAGGTTGTGTGGCCGCGTTTGGTAGCCACGACGCGCACTCCGGTACGGAGAAACTGATCGTGTTGGCGGAAAGCCGAGAAACCAGTAAAGACAAAGTAAAACAGCTAAAGCGTAAAATTAACAAACTCTCTCTAAAACTACTTGGCAATCCCGTCGATGATGTCATTATCGGCCCGCCTCACTCCATTCCAAAAACGTCCAGTGGGAAAATTCGTCGTAGTGCGTGTAAAGATCTGCATGAACGTGGATCCTTTGCGAAGCAACATCGGGCTTTGTGGTTACAAACCCTGAATCTCGCCTTAGCGGGCATCATGCCGCAACTGCGAAAATACATGCGAATCCTTTTAGACATCGGGTACGCGGCCTATTCGTGGTTAGTGTTGGGAATACTTGCTCCTATCGTCTGGTTACTTGTTGCCGTCTTACCCAACAAAGCCATGTGCTGGAAGATAGCCCAGTTTGGTGCCAAAGCACTCATGGGACTTACTGGCACAAAGTGCACCATCGAAGGAAAGGAACACTTACCAGCAGCAAATGCCCCCTGTATTTTTGTCGCGAATCATTGTAGTTATCTTGATGGGCTGGTGATCGTCGCAGTTTCAGAATTGCCTTGTCGGTTTGTGGCAAAAAGTGAGTTACTCAATAATCCATTTACCAGAATTTTCTTAAGCAAACTCGGCACGGAGTTTGTTGAACGGTTTGATGTAGAAAAAAGCGTTGTGGACGCTAAGAGGCTGGCTTTTGAAGCTGAAGACTGTCAGCCAATGGTCGTCTTTCCTGAAGGAACATTATATCGAATGTCTGGCCTTCATCCGTTTCATATGGGCGCATTTATTGCTGCCGCAAGCTCACAAGTGCCAGTCATCCCGATTACCTTATGTGGCACGCGCTCTAAACTCAGAGGTAACTCTCTTTTCCCACGTAGAGGCGACATCAGTGTAACCATTGGTGAACCACTCTTCCCCAATGGTAATGACTGGAACGCAGCGCTTGAACTTCGCGATAAAGCCCGATCAGAGATCCTCACCCGCTGTGGTGAGCCAGATATGGCACGCAGTTAGCCAATACCTGCAGCAAAAGTCGTGAATTGCGGCGTGCCTGACGAGGCTCACTGATTGCCTTAAGCTGCTCTAACTGATTGTTTTTTTTAAACTAGAGAGTAACGGATTGAGATTCTGATTCTATATCCAGTACTATAAGTTCGACATCGTGGTCTTGCATTTTCTTCGCAATATTCTCGGGAGGTCGACGATTAGTCACGACAAAGTCGATATCTGACCACAAACAGGATTGGAACATCAGTTGGGTATTGAACTTACTGTCTTCCGCAATACAGATAACCTGAGTAGATTGATCTGCCATCGCCAGCTTTAGGTTGGCATCCGTCTCTAAGTCAGTTGTGATTCCCGATTCAGATAAAGCACTCACACCAATAAACGCTTTGTTTGCCTGATATTTTCTGATCTGTTGAATGGTCATATCGCCGAGTATGGCGTGAGAAAAGTCATCAAACGTTCCACCAAGCACACACTTTTTGATACCAGCCTTATCCTGAAGTTCACTAAGCGCCTCAAGTGAATTTGTTATCACACTGCAAGGCTCATTGAGATGATACGCCAGCGCGGCACAAGTGGTGCCAGCGTCTAAAAATACGATGTCATGCTCTTTGATAAGTGATGCTCCAAATGCAGCCAGATTTTGTTTTATCGGGTTGGATTTCGATCTCTGATTAAAGGAAATCGTCACCTTTTTATCATCCAGAATTGCGCCGCCTCTGATGCGCAATATTCCCGGATGGTCAGCCAGTTTAACCAGATCTCTTCGGGCTGAATCGTAAGAAATGTCATACTTAAGGCAAATCTCTTCTATCGTAACTTTACCTGTACTTTTTATATGAGCTTCTATCTCTATCAAACGTTCTTCTTGCGTCATTCACAATCACACTTTGCTTAGTTTTGTATGAGTGTAACGTATTCACGCGAAGTTAAACACTTGAATACGCGTAAAATCACTTACATTTATACGTGATTCAATGCGATTTATACACAGGACATCGCTTTTAACGCTTGAATATACGTAAGCAAACGTGCAGTATTTGTGTTTTACATACGCGTTTTACATGCGCATTAGTACGTGAATATAAGCATTAGCGCGTAGTGTATAAGTGATGTTGTAGCCAAAGGTGATAGATCATCCGAGTGATGTAATTCCGAATAAACGGCTCGGACGTCATGTAATCCACCAATTGAGAGTTTGAATTTATGACTTTATTACCAATCAAAACCGCGGTTATCGGCTACGGGTTTTCAGCCAAAACTTTCCATATCCCATTTGTGAGCGCGTTAGCTGAATTCGATCTCGTTGCCATCAGTACCAGTAATGGCGAGGCGGTAGCCAAAGACTGGCCTACCGCACAGCATTATGCTTCGGCGTCAGATTTACTCTCAAGTTCGGATGCAGAACTGGTCATCATTACCGCGCCAAACGATGTGCACTTCGATCTCGCTAAGCAAGCCCTTGAAAACGGCAAACACGTGATCATTGAAAAGCCATTCGTGACCAATGTGTCGGATGGTGAGGCACTTATTGCGCTCGCAAAAGAAAGAGGCCTCATTCTAAGTGTTTATCATAACCGTCGTTGGGATGGTGACTTCTTAACCGTTAAGAAATTAATTGAAGAAAAACGCATTGGTGAGCTCCGACATTTTGAGTCACACTTTGACCGATTCCGACCTGAAGTGCGTCAACGCTGGCGTGAACAGGCTACAGACGGTGGTGGCATTTTGTTTGATTTAGGCTCGCATTTAATTGATCAGGCACTTGAGCTTTTCGGACTTCCTGATGCCATCAGCGCTGAATGTAAGATGATGCGTGAAGGCTCGACAAATGTTGATTATTTTGATGTTGTCATGCACTACCCTAATCACTTAGCTATTGTCCATGGTGATCTCTTTAGTGCCGGACCAAATAAGCGTTTTACCCTGAAAGGGACCGAAGGTAGCTACGAAAAGCTAGGCTTAGACCCTCAGGAACCACGTCTGATAGAAGGTGTTGAGCCCACCAGCCCTGACTGGGCAGATGAATCTCCTGATAATTATGGCTACTTTTATAATGCCGATAACAGTGAAGCCGTGGTCACCGAGCAAGGTGGCTATCAGCACTACTTCTTACAAATGGCGGACGCAATTCGTAATAAAACGGCTCCACCTGTTTCCGCTGAAGATGCGCTATGGAACATCAAGCTGATTGAACTAGCGATGGAAAGCTGCCGTTTGGGTCAAAAATTACCAATTAAGAATGTGTGAGAACAAGGAAATGAGTAAAGGCATTTTATCAGAGCTACTAGAGCAAGAAGCGGAGTTACAGTTAACTCATTTTAATCATGGCACTGCATGGGAACTCGGCGGCGCATTGAAATCGGCGGCGGAGGAACGATCTGCTAACGTTTTTATCGAAGTGTACGCGTTCGAACAAGTGCTGTTTAGTTACGCAATGGAAGGCAGCACCAAAGACAAGCAAGACTGGGCAAAGCGCAAGCGTCAATCTGTTCTGCGCTTTGGTCACAGCTCTCATTATCTTGGTCATTACAATGCATCTAAGCAACGTGACTTTGACAGTCAGCCTCATATCGATGCGAGAGAATACTGTGCCCATGGAGGTGCCTTTCCTATTCGTATCAAAGGAAGTGGACTTGTTGGTGTGATCACTGTATCTGGATTACCGTCAGAAGAAGACCACAACATGGTGATTGAGGTACTGAGAGCGCATTTAGATCATTCTCAGCCATAAAGATCGTGATGGTTCGATTGGCTAAATAGTCGGTGACATAACGTCGCCGGCTCTTCGCCGTTTCTACTTAAATTGCGGAACATTTTCATTAAACTGTTCAACTTGAAAATCTAACTCCTCCTTCCATTGTCTTGGTAACTCCTTTTCAATTTCACCCAAGAAACGGGCCGTGTCAGTCGTTGGATTAACTTGGTGTGCCGCTTTTGCCCATACATAGCTTTTAGCCAACAGTTTAGAGCTATCATGGGAGCTATTTTGCAACTTCTTCCAATACATCTTTGCAGTCGGCTCATAGGCTTTTTCGATGTGACGAGATGAGGCGAGTTCCATCAAATAAAGGGCTTTATTATTGGCGTGGTCATCGCCACCTTTTTGACCGACAACTCTAAGATAGAGAGTTCCAAGTTTATAAGCGGCCTCCCCAGAGCCATTGTTTATTGCCTGCGTATACCAAAACTCTACCCGCTCTAAATTGAATACTTCCGAATAGGAGATGTAAATATCACCCAGTGTTACCTGAGCTTTGACTGCACTTCTCTCCGCTGCACGCAGACACCATTCTATTGCTTGTGACAAATTTTGCTCCTGCCAGCTAGTGCCCAAATATAAACGACCGATATCACAGGCTGCTTCATAGACACCATTTTCATACGCCAGCTTAAACCAATCGTCAGGCCGTTCATTTGCACTGTCTGAGGCGTTATTCATTGCGCAATAGCCATATTCTTGCTGAGCGACAGGGATTCCTTTTTCAGCAGCATACAAAAATAACTCGCAAGCTTTATCAGGATCTTGCTCTACCTTTCCCCACCCATGCTTATAAAACAAGGCTGAGACAAAATGTGCCTCAGCGGAGTTTTCTTTTACCAGGCGAGTAAAAATTTCAAACGACTCTGTATAGTCTCCATTGGCGAGTGCCTGATACGCTTGTGCCAATTCCTTATCTTGCTTTTCTGCAACGCAAAACGACGGATAAGCCAAGCTTAGGGTAAGCAGAGCAAGTCGTATCAGGGTGACGTTTAGCATGTCTTTAATTTCTCGATGGATAAATGCCCTGAAGCGCAATGACCCAGGTTATTGCGATATATGGCATGCGATTTTCGTGAGACTGACTCCCACCAGCACTCGATACTGTTGTCGAAGCCGTCAGGTTATTCTCCGCGACAAAACTAAAAGAAATCGAATCCGGGCTCATCGCGACATCCGGAGTCTCAGTCGCGTATTTTGCCCCGGCAAGCGCATTACCAGCCGGACTTTTTGTGTTTGACTTGCCACTAAATGCGTGAAGATCGATCACACCGTCAATATCTATATCACCAGACATCAACGTCGATGCTGTATGAGAGTGAGATGGCATTTGAGCCTCGGAAAGGATGACTGACTCAGTACCTCCTCGGGAGCCAAGTGGATAGTTAGTCAATCCTGGACCATTTCCCCATCCGATGAGTGCACGACCTCGAGTATCAGGTAAACCAAACGTTGAGCGTCCGTCACCGCCATAGGTCGTACCTAAAATAGAGAACAGCGCTGTATTTTGTGCGATCGACAAAATCTGACCATGGGCTAAGGTGTATCCGCGCGGAGCAAAATTACCGGCGAATGCACACATACTGCCAAGAAGTTGGTTGCCATCGCCGCTGCAAGCTAGCGCATTAGAACCGAACATTAATGATGGTAATACACACGCAGTAACCAGCAGCTTTCTTGTGAACTTTTTCATAATCCGAATCCTTTAATAAAAAGGTGAGGAAGCAAAAATCATTGGAATGATGGATAGCGTCATGAGTTCATGAATTGTTACTGATGTTTTTGTTATTAGTGAATCCTCACAGTATAGATTAAATTTGGAATTGGCATGCCAACTGGCCCAGTTTTATACACCTATTACGCAGAGAATTGGGCTAGCTCAAAACATTAGTAAAAACTTAATTACTCGGTGGCAAACTTACTGCGATAAACCATACTTTTAGCAGGTTTATTTCCCTAATCAGGAAATCGTTCACTTTTGTGCGGGATGCCAAATTATGGTTAAAACAATTTTTCACCAAACGCTAGCGGACAATGCCAACCTGCAATTAGATCCACGCAACGCTGTGCTCTCTCCTCCTTTGCTTAAAGGTTTGAGCGAAGGCGGTTTAAACATAGGTTTCGAGGCATTAGATAGACACCTTACCCAACCGGAACATAATAAACTGGCTATTCGTTGGATCAGTAAAGACAACGAGGTCATTGACTTCAGTTACCGCGACCTGAGTGAGCAAACTAACCGCTTTGCAGATCTATTATCTACACTCGATTTACCTCGTGGTAGCAGAGTGTTCAGCCTTGCGGGTCGCAGACCGGAACTCTACATTGCGGCGTTAGGAACCCTCAAAGCCGGTTGTGTGTTTACTCCACTCTTTTCAGCATTTGGCCCCGAGCCTATCCGCTCCAGAATGGAGATTGGCTCGGCGAATGTCGTCATTACCACTCGCAGTTTATACCGGAAAAAACTCAAAGGCTGGTGGCGGGAATTGGATCATATTAAAGCGGTATTGCTGATTGATGGTGGCGCTGATGGCGAACCCGGATGCTACAACTATCACGAGATGATGGCTGATACGAACACTGAACACCCTTGCGAATCTACACAGCCTGAAGATATGGCGCTACTTCACTTTACCAGCGGCACAACTGGAAAACCTAAGGGTGTCATCCATGTTCATCAGGCCGTACAGCATCATATTAATTCAGCCTTTTACGCGTTAGATCTAAAACCTGATGACATCTATTGGTGTACTGCCGATCCAGGTTGGGTAACGGGCACCACTTACGGCATTATCGCCCCACTCTGTTTGGGCGTAAGCATGATTATTGACGAAGCCGAGTTTGATGCTGAACGTTGGTATCAGATCTTACAGGATCAACGTGTGACCGTTTGGTATACCGCCCCTACTGCAATTCGTATGTTGATGAAAATAGGTGAAGCGCTGCCTAGGCAGTTCGATTTGTCTCGTTTACGTTTTATGGCCAGCGTTGGCGAACCACTGAATCCTGAAGCGGTTGAATGGGGTGAAAAAGTCTTTGGCATGCCATTTCATGACAACTGGTGGCAGACGGAAACTGGCGGGATCATGATTGCCAATGTTCCTTCGAGGCCGGTCAAACCGGGGTCAATGGGCAAACCACTTCCCGATATTGAAGCTGGCATTGTGAATCAAAACGATGACGGTTCCCTACGTGAAGAAACCGAGCCAATGCAAGTCGGAGAACTCGCGCTCAAATCCGGCTGGCCTTCTATGTTTCGCGGCTATTTAAATCAAGAAGAAAAATATCAGTCCTGCTTTAAAGGCGATTGGTACCTCAGCGGCGATCTCGCGATGAAAGATTCAGACGGCTATTTCTGGTTCGTCGGGCGTAAAGATGACCTTATTAAATCTTCTGGCCACTTGATTGGTCCTTTCGAGGTAGAAAGTGCCCTCATGGAACACCCAGCAGTCGCCGAGGCTGGTGTGATTGGCGTACCCGATCCTGTTGCAGGTCAAATCGTCAAAGCCTTTGTCGCGCTTAAACCTAATGTGACCGCAGATGAAGAACTTCAGCAATCGCTGCTTGGTTTAGCTCGCAAACGCCTTGGCGCCGCAGTCGCACCGAAAGAAATCGTCTTTCGTAACAACCTGCCAAAAACACGCAGTGGCAAGATCATGCGTCGCTTACTTAAAGCACGAGAGCTGGGCTTGCCTGAAGGTGATATTTCGACTTTGGAGAGTGATGAACAATGAACAAAAGACTCCATATCAATCGAGAACATTTGCTCAAACAGCTAGAGCAGATGCTACGAATTCGTCGATTTGAAGAAAAATGCGCGGAGCTTTATGCACTAGAGAAAATTCGTGGATTTTTGCACCTGTATATTGGCGAAGAGGCCATCGCTGTCGGTGTCATGTCTGCACTTAATAAAGATGACCAGATCGTCGCAACCTATCGCGAACACGGGCACGCCTTAGCCAGAGGCATGAGCATGGGTAGTGTTTTAGCAGAAATGTATGGTCGAACGAATGGTTGTAGCCGTGGCCGTGGTGGTTCGATGCATCTGTTTGATAAAAATCACAACTTTTACGGAGGTAACGCCATCGTAGGTGGTGGTCTGCCTCTTGCGACCGGCCTCGCGCTTGCGAATAAGAAAATGCAGAGAAATGCGATTGCGGTGTGTTTTTTTGGTGAAGGGGCTGTTGCTGAAGGCGAATTCCATGAAAGCCTTAACCTCGCAGCTCTATGGGATCTTCCGGTTTTGTTTATTTGTGAGAACAATCGTTATGCTATGGGCACGGCTTTAGCGCTCTCTGAGTCAAACACCAATATTTCACAAAAAGCCAGAAGTTATGGCATTGAATCCACTCAAGTTGATGGCATGAATGTGGTTGATGTAGAAGCCGCAGCCTGTGAAGCGGTTGATTACGTCCGCGAGCAGAAAAAACCGTATTTTATCGAGTGTCAGACCTACCGATTCCGCGGCCACTCAAGTTTCGATACGCAATTGTATCGGGATAAAAGTGAAGTCGCCCTTTGGGAAGAAAAAGGCCCAGTGAAGCAACTCATCCATTGGCTGCAAAAAAACAGCCACTTTCAGGATCAAGAGCTGTCTGATATTGAAGCTAAAATTGCCGAAGAAATCAGTGAAGCCATCACTTTCTCAGAAAATGGTGAGTTAGAACCCACCGAACAACTTACCCGTTTTGTGCACAGTCCGGGAGGCGAGCCACCACCAGAACCTCTACCTTGTAGCCAAGCACCTGACAAAATGACCTACCGAGAAGCACTTCGTGCTGGGATCAATGACGTTCTAATGAGTGAACCACGCTCGTTCCTAATGGGTGAGGACGTCGGTCGTTATGGTGGTTGCTACGCCGTCAGCAAAGGATTACTTGAACAATTTGGTCCTGACCGAATCATTGACACCCCGCTTTGTGAGTCGGGGTTTGTCGGTGTCGGTGTCGGTGCCGCACTGGGTGGCATGCGCCCTATCATAGAAGTCATGACCGTTAACTTTAGCTTGCTCGCCATGGATCAGATCATTAATACCGCCGCGACTTTGCAACATATGTCCGGAGGTCAGTTTAATGTTCCTATCGTCATTCGTATGGCCTGTGGTGCAGGTAAACAGCTTGCTGCACAACACTCACACAGCTGGGAGAATTTCTATGCGCATGTACCCGGTCTAAAAGTGTTAAGCCCAGCAACCCACAATGATGCTTGTTACATGCTCAACCAGGCAATGGCCGATCCTGATCCGGTAATCATTTTTGAACATGTCATGCTGCTCAATGAAGAAGGTCAAATTACGGAAGCACCTGATGCGCCAATGGATAAAGCGTTGGTTCGTCGGGATGGTAAAGACGTTACACTCATTACCTATGGCGGCAACCTTGGTAAAACCTTACAAGCCGCCTATCAGCTAGAAACCGAAGGCATCGACGCCGAAGTGATTGATTTGCGTTCTCTCCGCCCTTTGGATACCGACACCATCATTGCCAGTGTTTCGAAGACTCATCGAGCTGTCATCATTGATGAAGGTTGGTATACCGGAAGTCTGGCTGGTGAAGTCAGCGCAATCATTATGGAAAACGCCTTTTGGCAACTCGATGCCCCAGTCGGCCGGGTTTGTACACAAGAAGTGCCAATACCTTACCCTCACCATTTAGAACAGGCCGCCATTCCGCAAGTGGAAAAAATCGTGAGCGCAGCAAAGGCAACCTTTATGTCGCCCGATTGGCAGAATAAATGAGGAGTATCAGCTCATGGAAAACAATACGCGCGATGGCTCCTTAATTGATATCACCATGCCTGCACTTGGTGCCGACATGCGCGAAGGTACGCTGATGGAGTGGCAAATAAAGCCGGGCGATCATGTAGAAAAAGGTGACATCATTGCGATAATTGAGACCAGTAAAGGCGCGATAGATATGGAGTCTTACCATACGGGCACCATCACAGAGCTTCTGATAGAGCCGGACATCAAACTGCCGGTTGGTAGTGTTATAGCTCGAATGGCAAGCGACACCCCTGTTTCCAATGATATTGAGCACACACAACCAGTATCAACAACAGCAGATACATCACAGCCTGTAGCCGAAGCAGAAGAATTGCCACCTTACATTGCGCCTAAAACAGCCCGAACTTCAGTTAATGAGCCAAAACCAATACGTGACACCGTAACTGAACCCGAACTATCAAAACACATTTCAGAGACCTCGCCTTCTGAAAACCAACAACGGCAGTACGCATCGCCAGTCGCAAGAAAAACGGCGCATCTATCAGGCATTGAACTTTTTTCGACGTTAACTGGCAGTGGTCCATATGGTGCCGTTCTCCTACGAGACTTACCTAAAGACGCCGATTCACAAACACCGCCACCTACTGACAAAACAAAATCAGTACGACAAGACGTATCACCAATGCGGCAAGCAATTAGTGATGCCATGAGTCGCTCGAAAAAAGAGATTCCCCACTATTATCTCGCGTTGGACATTGACCTGACTAAAGTACAAACCTGGCTGGCGGAACAGAATCAACAACGTGAACCAGAGCAACGGCTTTTGCTACCCGCCGTTATTCTCAACGCCATCGCCCGTCAGTTGGTAAAATTCCCTGATCTCAATGGATTTTATCAAGACGGTCGCTTCACCCCCTCTGAGGAGGTGAATATCGGTAATACCATCAGTCTGCGAGAAGGCGGTTTAGTCATTCCGGGCATTCTCAATGCGGACCAGTTGTCCGTGGATCAAACCATGGATGCACTACGGGATTTGGCAGAGCGTAGCCGACGCGGACGACTTCGCAGCTCCGAGATTAGCCAGACCACCATAACAGTAACCAGTATCGGAGAACGGGGAGCCGACAGTATTACTGGTGTGATTTACCCACCTCAGGTAGCGATCATTGGTCTTGCCCGCCAGCGTCAGGCTCCAGTAATAAGAGAGAATCAAATAGAAGTCGGAGAAATCATGACCGTCACACTAGCCGCTGACCATCGTGTAAGTGACGGCGTCACAGGAGCTCGTTTTCTGCAAGCATTGGCGAAGCAACTTCAACATCCGGAGGCTTTATGAGCAATATCAATATACCAACCACGATTGCCGAAGCGATAAAACACATCGCACCGGAAATTGAAATGGACGAAATCGACCTTGATGAAGATTTGCGCGAAGAGTGCAATCTGGATTCGATGGATTTTCTTAATCTCCTCGCGTCTCTGAAAAAGAGTACCGGCGTTAGTATCCCGGAAGGAGACTACACCCAAGTACGCAGTTACAACCAATTAAAAAGCTATCTGCAAGAAAGGTGTCAGTAGGCGCAGCACTATCGCGCCAATGACGGCAGACAGCCCTTTAAACAGAACAAAGGACGCTGACTATGTCTACACAAAACGCGCAACCGTTGATATATCGCTATCAACAGCTTCATAAAACAGATGTCAGCCTCGTCGGAGGCAAAAATGCCAGTTTAGGTGAAATGCTCAGCCAACTCAGTGAGAGCGGTATTCGGGTACCAGACGGCTTTGCCACCAGCGCGCAGTTCTTCCGCGACTTTCTCGCGCAAAATGAACTGAACGGGCCAATTGGCGAATTTCTCAACCGGATGAATCGCGAAGAGATCAGCCTTGCGGAAGCCGGTAGGAACATACGCACCCTAATCAGTCAGGCAAGCTTTACCCCAGAGCAAGAGAACGCGATCTTAGATGCATACCACGCTTTATGCGAACAAATTGGTGTGCCTTCAGCTTCCGTCGCCGTTCGTAGCTCCGCCACCGCAGAAGATCTCCCTGAAGCCAGTTTTGCTGGTCAGCAAGAAAGCTATCTGAATATTCGTGGTGATCAACAAGTCCTTGAAGCTTGCAAACAATGTTTCGCTTCCCTTTATACCGACCGCGCCATTGTTTATCGTCAAGAGCAAGGATTCGAGCACCAACAAGTTGCTTTATCCATTGGTGTTCAACAGATGATCGAATCACAGTGCGCAGGGGTTATGTTCAGTTTGGATACTGAAAACGGCTTCCCGGATGTGGTCATGATTAATGGTAGTTGGGGTTTAGGTGAAACCATTGTTAAAGGCTCGGTCACGCCGGATCGCTTTATGGTTTATAAACCTCTGCTTGAGCAATCAGACAAACGCCCTATCATTGAAAAACAGCTCGGTAACAAACTGGAAAAAATGCAGTTCAATGAGTCAGGAAACGTCACTCAGCCAACCATTACCCTGCCAACCAGTAGCGAAGAACGCAGTCAGTTGGTACTGAGTGATGACGAAATATTGCAACTGAGCAAGTGGGCGGTGATCATCGAACGTCATTATGGCTGCCCTATGGACATGGAGTGGGCAAAAGACACCCTCACCCAGCAATTGTATATGGTTCAGGCAAGGCCTGAGACTGTGGAATCCCATAGAGATGCCGCTCTGTTGGTCAACTATAAGCTGGAAAAAACCTCCGCACCAGTGTTGCTTGAAGGCGCCAGTGTCGGCGGTGCTATCGCAATCGGCCAAACCTACACAGTGCTGTCTCCTGATGATATCGACTCATTTCCTGAGGGAGCCATTCTGGTGACTGAGCGCACCGATCCGGACTGGGTGCCGTTAATGCGTAAAGCGGCTGGTATCATCACCGACTCAGGTGGGCCAACCAGTCACGCGGCGATTGTCAGCCGAGAGCTTAAAGTTCCTGCGATTGTCGGCACCGAACATGCGACACAGAAACTCCAATCAGGACAACTGGTGACATTGAGTTGTGCTCAAGGTGCGGTTGGTCAGGTTTATGAAGGCGAAGTCAGCTACACCACGCAAGAGATTGATCTCAAAGCATTGCCTTCGACTAAAACGAAAATCATGATCAACGCCGCCATGCCGGATGGTATTTTCCACTGGTGGCAACTACCTACTGCTGGAATTGGTTTAACCCGTATCGAATTTATTATATCCAGCCATATAGGGCTGCACCCGATGGCGCTGTTACACCCAGAGCAAATCACCGATCATGAGGTCGAAAACCAAATCAGAACACGGTGTGAAGGGTTTGATACACTGGCGGATTATTTTGTCGATAACCTCGCCCTTGGCGTCAGTAAAATAGCCGCAAGCCAATACCCTAGGCCAGTCATTGTGCGCATGTCTGATTTTAAATCAAATGAATATCGTGGCTTGCTTGGCGGGGATTTCTTTGAGCTTCATGAAGAGAACCCGATGCTCGGTTTACGCGGAGCCTCACGTTACTACCATCCTCGTTACAAAGAAGCATTTCAACTTGAATGTAAGGCGATCTTAAAAGCCAGAGAAGAGATAGGATTCGATAACATCATCGTGATGATCCCATTCTGTCGTACCGTCAGTGAAGCCGACAAAGTGCTGGAAGTAATGGCGGAAGCAGGGCTTAAACGAGGAGAAAACGGGCTGCAAGTCTATGTAATGTGCGAGATACCATCCAATGTCATTCTTGCCGACCGATTTGCAGAGCGATTTGATGGCTTCTCTATCGGTAGTAACGACTTAACTCAACTAGTGCTCGGCATTGACCGCGATTCAGCGGAACTGAAACCGATGTTTGATGCCCGAGATGACGCGGTTAAAAGCCTGATTGAGCAAGTCATCCATGTCGCACACAGCAAAGGATGCAAAGTCGGTATCTGTGGGCAAGCACCTTCTGATCACCCTGAATTTGCTGAGTTTCTCGTCTCTTGTGGCATTGATTCAATTTCACTCAACCCAGACTCATTCGCCAAAGGCTGTACAGTGGTTGCCAAAGCGGAACAGGAAATTACTCAAGCCAACAAACCGTAACGCAAACTTAAACAGCACTATACGGTTAATAATTCACCCACCTCGGCCCAACGTAATGTTGGGCCATGGGTGCAAACATAACGATTTTTCAGGTAACAATGTCCGCACACCCCCACCGCACAGTGCATTCTTCGCTCGACGGACAGATAAATGTCTTTCGCATCGATACCGTAAGAAACTAAATATTCGCTCACCACACTCATCATCGCTTCAGGCCCGGCAACCAGTACACAATCTGGCTGCTCACCAAATGAATGCAGAACTTTCGGTAAAACGCCGATTGCCGTACCGGGATAATAATCTTGCTCATCCAGCCCAGTGAGATCTTCAACAACGTTGAACATAGGAATGCAGTGCTTCCAACGCTCTCGCTCTGGTTTAAGTAACAAAGTTTTCTTGTTACGCGCAGCATAAACCACTTCCAACTGAGTATAACTTTGCTGATCGATAAGTTGTTCAACAACGCTAACCAAAGGCGCGAGACCGCACCCACCACCTATGACTAAAACCTTCTTATCCACCAGTTCACTTACTTGCCACCCATGACCAAAAGGCCCCCTAGCGCCCAATATTTCCCCACGTTCTTTGCGGAACAAAGCCGTTGTGACAGTGCCCATTTTGCGTACCAGTGCTCTAAAATTTCCCGTCTCGTCAGGTAGTTGAGTAAAGGTAAACGGTGCTTCACCACTCCCCGGTACGCAAAGCATGAAAAACTGACCACTTTGGGTTTTCATCCATTTTGTGTCCAAATCGAGTAGCCGAAAATGGTAATGGCGCGTGTCTTCGCCATCATCATAAAAATCAATAATTTCAATACTATCCGGCGTGAGGTTAAACATCATCGGCTATCCTTTTCATTAGTGAATGTACGCCAATAACTCCAGGGCAAGTCTGCTCACATCGTCCGCAGCCCAC
Source organism: Allocatenococcus thiocycli (assembly GCF_921292965.1). NCBI lineage: Bacteria > Pseudomonadati > Pseudomonadota > Gammaproteobacteria > Vibrionales > Vibrionaceae > Allocatenococcus > Allocatenococcus thiocycli. Next base: position 37,808 of record NZ_CAKLCK010000015.1, on the reverse strand, counting down.
ACAGCCATAACGTCCAAACTCAGGTACAAAATCAATGCTGAATTTGTGATACCAGAACCGCTCTACCCTTTTCCCTGCTTCCTTAGTGGGATTGTGAAAGCTGGCTTCACGCTGGAATCCCTCATAAAAACAGGAGTCCCAAAACCTGACTTGAGAAACATTGTTACCTTGAGAAGCATGAAGGTCTTCAGAACCATTTTTTTCTGTAATTGAACGAGTACCGAAGCACGAACACGTTGGACAAAGAGTCGTACACCCAGAACACCCTAAACATTGGATGCCCACGTGTTGCCAAAACTCTTCTTTCACTCTGCCTTCACTTATTTTTTCGATACCGTCGATAAGATAACGATCGTCGGGGAAAGCCTGCTCACAGTGGGCGATATTTTCCCAGCGTTTGCTCCGATGGTGAGTCGACGCCACTTTAAGATCGAGTCCTTGTATTGCTTCTTCGCCCAACTTTGACAATACCACCAATAGCCATGATTCTTCGTCTAAAGGATGAATAACTAAATCCGCAGTTTCGTCTCGCACACTCGGACCCGCATTAACGGTAGGACAGAAGCCGTGCTTACATGGGTGAGTACAATCCACACCGACCAACAACGCTTGTTTGCGGCGAGCTTGATAGTATGGATCTTGCTCAAAGAACTCGTCTTGATAACGAATCGCGACCAAATCACAACTTTGCACACCAAACAAAACGAACGGTTCCACGTTTGGCAGTGTCTCTTTAAACAACTTCCCGTCAAATACGTACAGTGGCTCGTTTTCAGTGAAGAAGAAACCCTTAGCCGAATGGGTCGGTAATTGATTGATCAAAGGTGGTAGGTCTTGTGCTAGCACTTGTTGCCAAAAATAATCTTCTGTCCCATTCTCACTATTCGCAACGACCTGATACAGAGTACGACTCTGTAGTAAATGCATTCGGAGTTCATCTAAAGAATCTAACAGGTAAGTCTTTGTCATTTTCCTTCTCCCGGCTTTTCCCAAGGAGCGAGCGGCTTATGCCCAACAGGCAATAGCTCCACCTCAACAGCACAGGCTTTTAATTCTGGCATTTTAGTGACAGGATCTTGCGCAGTATTGGTTAGCTGATTCGATGGCGCCTCTTTAAAATGGTAAGGCATGCTCACCACTCCAGGTGCAACATCATCGGTGATCACCGCTCGTGTTTCGATATAGCCGCGTCTTGATCGAACACTGACCGGGCTATACAAAGAAATCCCGAGGAGATCAGCATCTTTAGGGTTAATAAACAAAATTCCAGGAGGGATTTCTCGTTCCAACAACGGTGATTTGCGCGTCATGGAACCACAGCCATAGTGAAAATGCAGCCGATTGGTGGTTAATAGCAGTGGAAAGTCAGAGTCGGTGGATTCATCAATCGGTATGTATTTAACGGGTGTCAAACGAGCCCGTCCGATAGGAAACTCTTTTTCATGAAGCACCGCGGTACCTTCGGGCGCATCGTCGTTGCAAGGCCACTGTAGACCGTAGTTCTTATCCAGCTTCGCGTAGCTCATCCCTTGGTAAGCAGGGGTAATCGCTGCCATCTCATCGAACAGTTCTTCACTGTTACTCCAATTTAAAGCGTCACTCCCCATTTTCTTTGCCAGTGCTTGCAACCACTGCCAATCCGCCATGGCTTCGCCAATAGGTGTCATCGCAGGGTTAATATGCTGTACACGACGTTCACAATTGGTAAAAGTGCCCGATTTCTCAGCAAACGAAGCAGCAGGAAGAACATAGTCAGCCAGTTTTGCTGTTTCAGTCATGGTCAATTCTGCAACCACCAGCAAGTCCAAAGATTTGTAAGCTTGTCGAACATGGTTTTGGTCCGGATCGGTTACCACGGGGTCTTCACCAAAAAGAATCTGAGCTCGAAAATGCCCCGCTAACGCCGCTTTGGTCATTCCCAATGATGTTAAACCCGGTGTTGATGCCACATCGCAATCCCAGTAATCAGAAAAGCGCAGCTGAATAATACTGTCTTCCACGGACTGATATCCTGGGTAGACGTTAGGTAAACAGCCCATATCACAAGCGCCCTGCACATTATTTTGTCCGCGTAACGGATTAATGCCCGTGCCCGGTTTGCCAATATGTCCGCAAATCAGAGCCAAATCCGCCAACGCAATCACACTGGAAGTGCCACTAACAAACTGCGTGATACCCATCCCGTACAGAATCATCGCTCGCTCGGATTGGCTATAATATTGGGCAGCCTGCCGAATCAGATTAGCGTCGACGCCAGTAACACTCTCCACGGATTCAGGCGTTATTCCTTCAACGTGTTTCTCTAAAGATTCAAATCCCTCACAACGGCCAGCGATGAATTCCTCATCATGCCAGTGATTACTTAAAATAACGTGAATCATGGCATTAATGAGCGCAATATTACTGCCCGGTGTAAGCTGCAAGTGCAAATCCGCCAACTTAGCCAAACGCGTCACTCGGGGATCGATAACGATTAACTTGGCTCCGGCCAGCTTGGCACGCATCACCTGCCCTCCGAGAACGCTGTGGTTTTCCGTGGGGTCTGCACCGATCACCAAGATCACTTCCGCCTCGAATATATCTTTGATGCTGTTGGTCATAGCGCCTGAGCCAAGAACTTGCTGTAAGCCTGCGACAGTCGGGCTATGACAAATACGGGCGCAATGATCGATGTTATTGGTACCTAGTACTGCACGAGCAAATTTCTGAGCCGCGTAGTTATCTTCATTGGTCGCTCGAGCACTACTGATCACCCCAGTCGCGTCAGAACCAAACTCATCAATAATACTAAGCAGAGATGAACTGATTTCCTCTAGCGCCTCGTCCCAACTGATGGGGGTAAATTTATCCTTAATGCGCTTTAATGGCTGAGTTATTCTGTTTTCAGGTGAAATGGCATAGAGACTACTCCATCCTTTTTCACACAGCTTCCCCCCGCTGATAGGATGGCTTTCTAACGGGCTAATACCAGAAACTTTTCCATGTTCGTTACACGAAAGCAGCATCCCACACCCTACACCGCAAAATGGGCACACGGTTTGCGTCGGTTTGGGGCAAACAGCAATATGATTGAGAAGTGGAATTGATGGCATGGAATGGCCCACACCAGATACCGGAGCCTTAGAAGCTTTTGACGAGTTTTTCGGCTGAGAGCTCATAGCCTTAACCTTGCTACGTGAACCTAGATAAATTATAGCAGTCCACAGTTACCCGTTGCGTTCTGACACCAAAAGTAGCGCGCGAGGCGTTACTTCAATAGGGTTCTCTTTATGCACAAGTTGATTGAGATGAAGTGAATCAAAATCACTGAGCTAAGTCATGATACTCCCCCTGTTTTCTCATCTCATCATCTAGCCGATATTCTATAATTATAAAACGAAGAGCATATTCTTAAGTGCCACTAGTAAGAGGCAGGTTCATGGATAAAATTAGCAACCTTTGGCACAATAAATCCATCGAAGATACCTTTGCTACGCTCTCTAGCCAAGCAGGCGGTCTGGCGCCTCAAGAGGCATCTCAACGCCTAGCTAAGTTTGGAGCCAACAAGCTTCCGACTTCTCATGGTCGATCGATTTTCCAACGCTTACTCGGCCAGTTTAACAATGTCCTGATTCATGTGTTGTTAGTGGTTATGGTCGTCACCGCAGCGCTCGGTCATTGGGTGGATGCTGCAGTAATCGCAGGCGTAGTGATCATTAATGCCATTATTGGGTTCCTGCAGGAAGGCAAAGCGGAAAATGCGCTCAATGCTATTCAATCCATGCTTGCTCCAACCGCGTTAGTGCTGCGAAACGGCCATCAAGCCACTATCAATGCCGAAGATCTCGTTGTTGGTGACGTTGTGATTCTCCAATCAGGTGACCGAGTTCCCGCCGATCTTCGCTTGGTTCGCACCAAAGGCTTACAAGTGGCTGAAGCGATACTCACTGGTGAGTCAATGACAATAGAGAAAACCACTCACCCCGTCAGTCCCGAAAGTGAATTAGCAGACCGTTATTGCATGGCTTATTCGGGAACGATGATTACTCATGGACAAGGCTCAGGTGTCGTTGTGGCAACTGGCATAGACACCGAACTGGGAAAAATCAGTTCTCTGGTTTCTCGAGTAAAACCCACCACCACCCCGCTCCTTAAGCAAATTGCTCAGTTCAGTCGCCTTTTGACCGCTGGGATTTTAATTGTGGCCCTTGCTACCTTCATTTATGGCTTACTTATTCAAGGTTACCCGATCACAGATATGTTTCTTGCGGCTGTCAGCCTGGCCGTTGCGGCGATTCCGGAAGGGTTACCCGCAATTATGACCATCACGCTTGCTATTGGCGTAGAAAGGATGGCCAAACGTAATGCCATTATTCGCCGTTTACCTGCCGTAGAAACGCTAGGGGCGGTTTCAGTTATCTGCACCGATAAGACCGGAACCCTTACGCGAAATGAAATGACCGTACAAAAAGTCATTACTACAAATAACGAGTTCGGAATCGGCGGCACAGGGTTCGACCCACATGGTGAAGTGACTATTGATAACACATCGATTTACCCTGAGCAGCATCCTTTTCTTATTCAGGCGATGAGAGCTGCGGTGTTGTGTAATGATGCCAACATTCAACTGCATGATGGAAAGTGGCAGATACAAGGTGACCCGATGGAGGGAGCACTGCTTATCGCCGGAATGAAAGCGGGCATAGATATTGAGACAGAGACGAAAAACTTTCCAAGAACTGATCTTATCCCTTTCGAGTCTGAACACCGCTTTATGGCAACACTTCATCATAATCATGAAGGACAAGCGTTTATTTTCATAAAAGGTGCACCAGAACGAGTTATTGAAATCTGTAATCAACAACACACCGATACAGATACGAACAGTTCGACCACTGAAATTGACCGTAATTACTGGCACGCGCAGATTGAAATGATGGCCAAACAAGGGATGCGAGTTTTGGCGATTGCATATCGGCCAACTCATTATACTCAGCTTGAACTCACCTTTGATGACGTCAAAGATGGGCTCATCATGCTTGGGCTTTTTGGCCTTATAGATCCGCCCAGACAAGAAGCCATCAACGCAATTAGTGTGTGTAAGAATGCTGGAATACGCGTAAAGATGATGACTGGCGATCATGCGCTTACGGCACAAGCAATCGCATGCCAGATTGGACTTATCAATTCACATAACACGCTGACTGGCCAGCAAATCGATGCGCTGACAGACGACGAGCTTTTTGCCGTTGCCAAAGACATTGATGTTTATGCTCGCGTTAGCCCAGAACATAAAATGCGACTGGTCGACACGCTACAAAAACATCAACAGATAGTTGCGATGACTGGAGATGGCGTGAATGATGCCCCAGCACTCAAACGATCTGACATAGGGACAGCAATGGGTATTACAGGCACAGACTCCGCCAAAGAAGCCGCCGAAATGGTGCTCACCGATGACAATTTCGCGTCGATTACTGCTGCTGTTGAAGAAGGACGCGCTGTCTACGATAACCTGAAGAAAGCGATTCTGTTTATTCTGCCAACCAACGGCGGAGAAGCGTTGATTATACTGGCAGCGGTAGTTTGGGGGTTCAAAGACTTGCCCCTCACACCCATTCAAATTCTTTGGGTCAACATGATCACGGCCGTTACACTTGCCTTAGCCTTGGCTTTTGAACCCAAAGAACCAAATCTAATGCAACGTAAACCTCGCTCAGCAAAATCACCGCTATTAACTTCACACCTGATCTGGCGAGTCGTATTTGTTTCACTGATATTAATGCTTGGCACTCTCAGCATGTTTGTTTGGGAAATGGAACAGCAAGAAAACATTAGTAGAGCGCGTACCGTTGCAGTAAACACATTGGTTATGTTTGAAATATTTTACTTGTTCAATACTCGATTTATTCTCGACACCGCTTTTTGTCGACAAGGGTTAATAGGCAATGTCTACGTATTAATTGCAATAGCGGTGCTGATCGTCTTTCAAGCTTGCTTCACCTATCTACCTTTCATGCAGGTATTGTTTGGAACGACAGCTCTGGAGTTTGATGTATGGCTGCGAATAGTGATCGTCGCCTCTTCAGTGCTATTTCTAGTCGAATTAGAAAAGTATTGCCTAAGTAAAATAAAAAGCAGTCTGCTATCTATGTAATCACAAAGGTAAACTCTCCCGTTAAGCGATTGTCGATTTTTATTGGCTCAAATTGCAAATAGTCGCGCGCTTTGCCGCCCCACCACTCGTTACCAGTATTGCCTTTCAAATAGAGTTGTGTAGTTAACAGTTCTTGATCTCCTCGCCACAGTTTTACATGTATATGAGGAGGACGCGAACCGTATGCAACGGGATATAAGGTTTGGAAGAGGTAACGCCCGTTCTTGTCCGTAATAGAGGCACCAAAGCCAGCAAAGTGAGGATCAAACCTTTCGTTGCTCGATTGATTGGGATGGTCATAAATGCCCTGACCGTTACACTGCCAGATCTCAACCTTAATACCAAAGACTGGATTACCAGACGTATCCACGACCTTGCCCTGTAATACAATGGGCTCACCCACTAATCCATCAGGCTGCAAAATCAAGTTTTCACGAAGCGGTATTCGCTTAACGGGATAAAACGGCCCCTCTGTTTGCGCTGGTGTAGGTTTCATTGGACTCATCGCTTTGAGCGATGGAGCAAACAGTAGTGTCCATAAAGCTAGAAAATGCCTTCGTTCCATGATGCCACCCTAATTTTTGACTACTTTAATTGTGGTGTACACAGAGCAAATTTCCACTTAAGCGTAAACGTACTAGCGGTATGAATAGCCACCGACTTGATAGACACCTTTTAGTCCAACCAGAAAACGCAGTAATACCACTTTTACGATTTTGAGTCATGACCCCAAAATAATATAGATTCTGTTACCTGGGACAAAGAAAGTTGTTACAAATATATAAATTGATTTATTTCTTTTTGTGACTGAAATGTTATCTTTTTATTCAGTTACTTTTGAGTTTTATACTCAAAAATCTAGAGTAAGAGGGATTATGAATAACGATACTCCGAAGATACCATTCACCATGGCGATTCTGCCGGCCATTCTCATGGATCTCTCTCATGGTCGGGGCCATGATATAAATTAGAGAGTGCCTCTAAAAAATAATAAGCTGATTATGACAGAACTACATGCAACAGCGACACTCAAGGACTCCGCCTTCAAAACCCTGGCGGATTCCTTTGCCACCTTTTATAGCAATACCATCGCTATTGACCAACAGCACCGCATCACCTGGATAAGTAAGGGCTATCGTCAGTTTCTGGGGCTGAGCCATAACCCTGTAGGTGAGCCGATCACCCGTTATATTCATAATAGTTTTCTACCCAGAGTCTCCGACAGTGGAGAACCGGTACTGCTGGAACTGTTATGGGTCAAACAACAGTGGACACTGGTGAGCGTGATTCCTCTGCAATCGGATCAGGGAGAGGTGATCGGAGCCTTTGGTTTTGTTGCTTTGGAGCAACGCAAAGGTTTTCACTCCTTGGCCAACCGCTTCAACCAAATGCAGCAACAACTGGACAATGTCACCCAGGAGTTAAATCAGGCACGACAAAATAAATACCGCTTATCTCAGATTACGGGCCGCAGCGAACAACTGCAGAATGTCAAACATCAGATACGACAAGCGGCACGATTTGATATCTCTGTTCTACTGACCGGCGAAACGGGCACCGGCAAGGAGATGTTTGCCCACGCCCTGCATGAACTCTCAGCCCGCTCCCATAACGCCTTTGTCTCACTTAATGTCGCCGCAATTCCCAATAACCTGATCGAAGCAGAGTTCTTTGGTGTCGCCCCCGGAGCCTATACCGGCGCATCCAACAAGGGGCGTAAAGGTAAACTGGAGCTGGCCGATGGCGGCACCCTGTTTCTGGATGAAATTGGCGATATGCCACTGGAGCTGCAAAGTAAACTGCTGCGCGCCCTCCAGGAGCAAGAGTTTGAGCCATTGGGTTCCAATAAGGTAAAAAAAGTCAATATTCGCATCGTTGCCGCCACCAGTCGTAATCTGCCAAAAATGGTGGAAAACGGCGAGTTTCGCGCAGACCTTTACTACCGCCTTAATGCCATGCCGATCCATCTGCCTCCTCTCAGGGAACGTAAGGCAGACATTGACCTGATTGCAGAACGCCTGCTGGATGAGCTCTGTATCAGACTGCATCTGCCAGTTAAGTATCTGACACCGGATGCCATTAACCTACTGTGTCAGCATTCTTGGCCGGGCAATGTACGGGAACTGCAAAACCTGTTGGAACGAGCGGTGATTATGGCAGAGGAACACACCGAGATTGACGCCCTACTGATTCAGTCACTGTTAATTCCAACAGCACAGTTTCAACAGGCTGCACAGACGCAACTAATATCACCGAGAATAGATCCGAACACGGGATTGCCTATATACACTACCTCATCAGATAACCGACTTTCCCCCACTCTGCCTCTGGCCATCACTCCACCACAACCACTGCATGAACAGATTGCCCGAGCAGAGCGTAAAGCTATTGAAACCGCACTTGCTTACACTCAAGGGCATAAGGTACAAACAGCTAAGCTGCTGGGTATATCCCGTGCAAGTTTGTATGAAAAGATGCGTAAGCTGGATATTCAGTACATCAAGAACTCATGAACAGCAAACACTCATTGCCACTCATACCCATCAGTCGGTGAAAAGGCGTATTAACCTGTAAACATAAAAAGCCCCGACCAGCACAAGAGAACTGATCGGGGCAGCCGATAATAGAACTGTTTTTAGGGAAGCGGATTAATGAGGAATCACCAGCGTATTATCCTGCCAGCGAACAGCATCATCACCCGGCATAGCCAGCACTTCACCAAACATGTCATCTGTAATCTGCTCTTCACCGCTTTCCTGCATCGACGTCGTGCGAACCAACTGACTCGGAGCCAGCGCCTCGCCTGAGCTCAGATGAGCAAACATCTGATTCAGCGCCTGTTCAAAGTAAGGATGAATATAGGCATAACGGTGCTGCATATTAGGTGGTGTGGCATAGAAACCCAGATTCGGGGCTAACAGATAGGCAAACATCTCCAGGTGATGGCCATTTTCGATTTCCCAGTACACGACATCATCGCGGGCATCGACCTGACGATTACGAGCGTAATAGGCGCGACCACCATGATTTGGTGCAACCACCTGATCGGCACGACCATGCATAATTATGGCTGGTTTACCCTGTAGATCACCACTCATTATCGCTTCCTGAATACCCGCCTGAACCCGGTCAAAATCACCGTTGCCCTTGTAAGTATCCAGAATCCCCAACTCAGTTAGCTTGGCCTTTCCGTAGTGGGACATCGCAAAGAAACACAGATCTGCATCCAGATTTTTATCCGCTGTGGAGTTAAACGCCGTCGCCCCATAAGGATCATACGAATTCATATTGACCGGTTGAATCCAGCGGCTACCACCAGCGATCATATTCTGTCCCAGGAAGCGCAGCGCCTTATCTTCATCACTCAGCACCTCAAACTGTTTCGTCCCGCCGTTATAGCTGGCGAAGCTGATACCACACAGCTGGTCTGAGATACTGTAACGACCGTAGGAGTTACCATAAGTATTGGTGATTTCAGAAAACATATTAGTAAACGCTGGCATACCCAGATTCTGCTCTGGCAGGAAGCCCGCGACAGTATTCATCAGATCCTGTGCTTCCTGAGCCAGTACCTGTAAATCAGCAGAATAGGATGTTAACAGCCCTAATTGTTGCAGGCGGGTACAACGTTCAGGAGACTTAGCTGAGTTAACCAGATCGGCACTGTCGTTTTCAGTCAGATTATTAGCACAGGGCTGATACACCGCACCAAAGGCATGCATATCGTATAAACTCCAGCCTACCGATTCAGGCCCCCAGTTTCGCTCCCCCTGAGTAATGGTAAAATCATGCTGATTCATTGCCGTACTCGGCTCAACAGCAACCACACCATCAATCAGCCCTTGCGTATCCTGCTCTGCAGCCATCAGTACAGAACGCCCGCCATTGGACCAACTGGCTGCAATCACTGTGGTATTGTCAGGATTAAAAGCCAGATCAGGATAAGCCTGGTGTAAGGCATAGAAAGCAAACTCAATGGATTGCAAGGTATTCAAGCCCCAGTCTTTACTAGGGTTCTGCTGGGAGTGAGCGTGTTTGGTTGTTGCAGTCCGCGGATCAGTAGCATCCGCAAAGCCTTCTGCAAACTCAGCGGTAAATGCAGAAGAGGAGCCTGCACTAGTGGCATCAACAACCTTTCCATCCAGATTAATCACCTGCTGACTGCCAATAAAGTGTACGCCATCACCGGTGCCTTTATCGGTATAGGCTACGGCACAACCCCGTTTTAACGCCGCATCACCTGCCGTACCTGCCGCCCCATAAACACCACGGGAACCGGATGATGGCCCAGCAATAATACAAGGTCTCTCGGTAGAGAAACTACTCGGAACCTGCACCACCAGTTTGACATTGGTTTTACCAGAACCATCATCCACAATGGCTTGATATTCCGTACCTGACACCTGGCCGGTAAACGCCTCTACCGTATGAGAACTAATCCCTCCTGTAACCAAAGGCCCCCAATGAATACCCCAGCCACCGGGCGTTACCGGATCCATCATACTGTTATAGCTGGCTCCTAACTGGTAGCGACGGATCTGTTCCGGGCTAGAACCTATCCCCACCGCTTCCGGTGTTACTGCACCAGTATTGCTATTCAGAGCCATACCTGCGAGCAAATCATCACTTATACCATCTACCTGAATGACATCAACCGAACCAGAAAGATAACTGGGCAGTACGCTGTAATCCGTGGTTTTTTCTGAGCTGTCGGAAGAGCCTAAGCAACCCGATAGCACCAGTGAGCTGGCAGTCGTTAAAATAACAGTCCTTTGCATATCAACCTCGTCTTGTTGTTTTTCTAAGTTGTTCAGAATGGATAAAAATCGAACCAATCCAACGTAACTCAACCTAATCCAAGATATATGCCAAACACTTAACCAGCTGATAAGCAATGATTTATTATCCTCCCTGCTCACTAATATCCAGAAAGCTGGACACAAGACCGTATAAAAAACTGGACACTATCCTGAATTTAAGACAATGAGAGAAAGACATATAAAACGGTATACATGAATAACCGTTTCCAACAAAAGTGAACTTATGAAATTCTTGCACTAAAACTCCGGCACATGAGATTTATAAGAGCAGGTTCTGTAGCCCAACAATATGAATACAAAAGAAATGAAACCGTAGATAGCGATAACCTACGCATTGGCCGCCAGATTCGGGATTTTCGTAAGGCTAAAGGCGTAACTCTCGCTGAGATGGTCTAGCGTATTCAGCGTTTAATGGGATATGTCAGTCAGGTTGAGCGTGGTGTTTCCTCTCTGTCCATTCCAACACTTCAATCCACCAGTGATGTATTGAGGGTCCGAATCCGCTGTTTTTCCACTCCGACTGGGAAGCACCTGCAGAAGAATTGAACCATATTGTGCGTGAATCAGTTCGGCGTAGCTTAAGTTTTTCCAATTCATTACTTTTTGTATAACAAAGCTAGCTGATCATCTTAGTTCGCACATCGAGAAGTAACACGTGTTTGGACAAAGCTTCTTAGCGAAAATGACTTAGTGGCATCCGTTCAGATAATAAAAAGTATCTTGAAACCTTAGTCGTTTGTTATATGCACAGAATTTCTACTTGTTTGATGGCGTCAGAGAATACTTTATGACACTTAAACTCGGGCTGACTACCTACTTTATGCCAGAAGAAATTGAATTCATGCCCGCCGTCGTCTTGAGTAAAGAAACTCCAGTTATTCGGTAGTTGTTGTTCTATTTCACAAAGCACGAAGTGCCACAAATGATTTTGAAAGCCGCTTTCCCAACTACCTAGATAGCGAGTTCTTGATACACTAGATAATCCTGATTCTTCTTCCAGTTCTCTCAAAGCGGCACTTTCAATAGAAATATCCGACTGTTTTAATGTGCCTTTAACCAACTGAACTTCAGCTAATGGATGTTCAAACAGCAGTAACTCGCGATTGTTTCCTGATTTTCTAAGCACTACAGGGCAGACTTTGACTTCACTCTTTCGGATTCTTTCTTCCACTAAACTCTCCCGTGTATATAGCCGCGCTAAGGGGTGAACAACGCAAGCCACTAAACCTAAGTTATTGTGCCATAGCCACAAAAGCTAAACTTAGAACCAAAATTGCCAAGCGCTGAGAACCCCTCTTGAACGCTTTGTTATGTGCGCGCCTGCTATTGCACGACCGTCACCCACTTGGAGCGCCACCCCTGCGCTTCCATTGAGTCTGGCCAGAATTCTTTCTGTTTACGGATAAGCCCATTTTCTACCGTATGGAAAGTAATAGCACGCGCCTTTTGAACGCTATCAGTTATAGAAACATCAGTGACTACTGTTTCGCCATCGCAGACGATTGAATGAACGACGAACTCCCAAGTACCATTTGCGGGATAGTAAGAATTGATTGCTGTGAAGTTGTCTCGTCCCACAATAAGCTCACCAGATTGAGGCCAAAACCCTTCAAAATCTGGGCTAAGCCACTCACTTGCTTTCGCGAAATCATTAGTTTTCATTGCGTCCCAAAAAGCTAAGACGACTTCATTTGAATTCATTATTTCCCTCCTAGCACATAACGCATTACTAAGGTGAAGCACGCAATGACCAAGCCAGGGCAATTCAACACCGAAATCACCACATACTAAAAATGCCACGCGTGTTGAATCCCTCTTTATGTACGTTTGACGGCAACCACCGAATAAATGTGCCAATGCTTTGATTCACCGACCATTGTTGTTCCATCTTCATCCCTTTCATTGAACTCGATGATTTCAAAGTTAGAGAATAAGTTTAGCAACTCATCTTTAGAGAGTGCTGTTACAGGTGTATGGAAGTCACTAGCCCAAGAGTCGTTTTTACCCATGAAATCACCAGAAAAAACACCACCCTTTACGAGACCAGCATCTATGCTTGTCCATACCTCTAGAAACTGCTCAGGGTTTACAAAGAATAAACTCGCGTTAGCGACGATTAAGCTGGCATCAGTATAATCAAACTCACAAAATGATGATTGAACTACATTTACACTCGACTCATCACCAAACCTATCTCGGCATATTGCTATTGAGTCAGGATTGATGTCAAAGCCGAAGACTTTATAGCCTTGCGAGGTTAAAAACTTTATATCGCTACCCGTTCCGCAACCACAATCTATTGCTACTTTAATTGAAGAAGCATCTAAATTTACAGCTCGTTCAGTTCTTATGGAATGTGGTCGACTTAATGCCTTTTCGTAAAACTTTCGCCAATTTTCTCTATATTTTTGATCATCCATAATCTTCGTTTTACCTCTAAGTACATAACGCTTGTAGCCGCTTTCATACTCAATCATGCAGCCTTTTCGTTCATAGTTTAACTTACAATCAATAAGTTAGAGCTAATGGATATTAGATCAAAAAATGGCGCATAATTTTAAAAAGATTTCTTCGACACTCCCCCGGATAACTTTAGGGGTTCTTCTCCGCTTAGGTGAGCTTGATATTTGGGTAAAAAGTTGAGTGGGTATCAGGAACCGATGTTTGTCTGATCTTCAACTTAAAATAATCTGTATCTCTTACTCCTCTGGCTCTTCGTCTGAGTAACCCTATAGATACATTGCCAGCCTCAACCCGAGCGTTGGTCAGCTTGTATTTTGCGTAGTTACAGATACCTACTTTTCTTTCTAATATTGAGTCTGCAAAGCTGCTTAGTGACATTATCCGAGTTGACTTTGCTAGACGGCACCAAGCTTCAAGAGCGGCTGTCATGGTCTCGTAACAAGGCTCATCCCATATCGCTTGTAGCTGCTCTTTTAGCATATAAATCACGCACAACGTCTTGTTACTCTCAAGTAAATCGTCGAGTCTGTCAGACTGCTTGTCATCCAATTTCTGTGCATTTTTCAGTAGGAGGAAGAGTGTGCCTTTAAGCATCCTTTTCTCATCGTGCGAGCCAATCCTAAAAGCTTTCGCTCTCTCTTTTCTGATTAAAATGCAGTAGTTTTGCATCACATGGAATCGGTCAAAAACGATGTCTGCATGAGGTAACATTTTTCTTACCGCTGATTGGTAAGCTTGCCCCATATCCATTGATACCGCTTTAATTCCAGCCTTTGTTTCCTCTGATAGTTGCTCGAAAAATGAGATAAGGACTTCTGCTTTTCGTCCATGTTCTACCCAAATTAAATGACCAGAAACAAGGTCGTAAACGACGGTCATATAATCGTGTCGTTTAGCTCTAGCTACTTCATCAACGCCAATGTGGAGTAAGTTCTTTAGTTTCTCGGGTTCTAAAGCTGGCAGGCTTGAACGCAAGTATTCTCTATCGATGTTTTTGACTGTTTCCCACCGAATACCTAAATGCTGAGACACGGCATGTATGCTCATGTGGCGGCATAATCCACTGATAAACTTGCAAAAGCGAGCGGTATAGCGACCTCCTTTAGAGACATAGTCAGTATCTTCAATTAGCCGTCTTCCGTCTTTATCTCTGGTTTTAGCCAGTTCAACTTCTATCGTGCATGGCCGTCCGCTAACAGGCAGATCCTGAAGTCGTCTTTTGACATAGTGGTCTACGGTGCAGGTTGCACCTGTGATTGGATCTTTGACCTTATATCTTCGGTCTCGACGGCAACGAACGAAAACTGATTGGGACACTTCTTCTATTGAACAAGATTCGACACACTGACCTTTAAAGCAAAACAACGAGGAATACAAAGACGACAAAATACACTACAAACTTATAATAAAAATAAGCATTATAAATCATGTGATTATGATAGGTTCATTGATGTTGTTTGACTCATGAAAGCGGAGAAGAGCCATCAAAGTAAGGCAAAGGTATTTACTGGAATGTCCGGCGTTCTATCGCACCAAATAAAAAGTTTCATTGGGAAGTCTACATGCTTCTATGTTGATAAGGGCCTGTGAGCAGGCCCGATTTAGCGTTTTAGAATAAGCCATTGAATGGATAATTAGGCTTCAAACATCCAGCGGAATTGCGGCATATAGTCCAGGTTTTCTTTTACGGTTTCTTTCAATGCTTCATCCAGAACAGTTCCGGTGTTAACGATAGGGTTCAGTATCAAACCACGTTTAGCCGCCACCAGGTTACCTGCGACTGCCGCTTCAACAGTCAGAGATTCAAACTCCTTCATTAACTGAATAAGTCGTAAAGTGTCACTTGGGAATGGTGCAACGTTAAGTGGGAGCGGACCATTTTTGGTGATCAAGGCGCTGGCTTCTACGGCGCAATCATTAGGTAACCCCGTTATCGCACCGTTATTGCGTGTATTAACGTGCATGATAGTGCGCTTGTCATTAAAGATTGATGCCATTAATTCACAAGCCGCTTCTGAATAATACTGACCGCCTCGTTTTTCCAGCTCTTTAGGTTTTTCTGCCAAATCTGGGTTTTTGTAGATGTCAAACAGACGCTTTTCCATCGCTTTAACAACTTCCCCACGAGTACCTTCACCATCAGCTTCGTGTTGTTCTTGCTTCATAATATCGTCGCTGGTGTAGTAATAGCGGAGGTAGGCGCAAGGAATCATGCCCATATCTTGTAGCAAATCTTTTGGCCACTTAAATGGAGGAATGTTTGCAGGCACTAAAGGATCATTACCATTGAGTATTTCGCTCATCACGTAGTCCAGTTTATCCTGTCCTTCGTGCAAGATTTGACGCGCCCAAATGAGGTGGTTTAATCCCGCAACTTGCATGATGAAATCGTCTTCTTTAGCATTCAGTATTTGCGCGACGCCTTTTTGCATGATGACAGGAACATTACACAAACCCACCGCTTTAACTTTGGTATGTTTAAGAACTGCTTCAGTCACCATACCTGATGGGTTGGTAAAATTTAGTAACCAAGCATCAGGGCAAAGTTCTTCCATATCTCTACAGATTTCAAGAGTGATAGGGATGGTACGACACGCGTTCGCAAAGCCACCAAGCCCATTGGTCTCCTGACCAATCATCCCATATTTAAGTGAGATACGTTCATCCCTGATACGTCCTTCCAAACAGCCCGCACGGAACTGAGAACAGACAAAATCTGCATTTTCAAGCGCTGGGCGACGGTCTAGCGTTACATGGACCTCAATATCCAAACCTTCCTTTTTGATCATGCGGCGAGCAAGCCCTGCAATGATATCGACCTTTTCTCTACCATCTTCGATGTCGACTAACCATAGCTCACCGATTGGCAATTCGTTTTTGCGTTTTAATAAGCCTTCAATTAATTCGGGGGTGTAACTAGAGCCGCCACCGATCACCGTGATTTTTAGTTGTTTGTCCATTTCTATTTCCTCGTCTGGATAAGCTGTACTAATTTCACTCCAATATTTATGGGTTAACAAACGAAATAATCGCCAGCATACATTAGATACATTAATACATAGTGGAAGTATGGAACATAAAGCACACCTGCTTGCTCTCTTTATACCTTTAGTGTGGTAGCAAAGCTTTTGAGCATTACTTACTCTAGCAACTGAAGAGCTTTGTTCAACGTAAGAGGAAGTCAGTCAGCGAATTAAAAAGTTGGAAGAAGATCTGGGATTTAAATTATTTGTGCGGGTTACTCGTAAGTTAGACATGACAGACGAAGGGAAACGTATTCTGATTAAATTGACCTATTCGCTTAATAACCTGTTTGCAGAGATTGAAGACATTCGCTTCAATGATCTTCGTGGTGAACTCTATCTCAGGGCTAATCGTTGAAAATCACCTATGGCCGAAATAATAAAGCGCCCAAACTGGGCGCTTTATTCGATAAGTCGTTGCGAGTTACTTACTGACTTTTAACGTAGGAAATGCATATCCACCCTGCTGTATTTCTTTACTCGGTCCATACATCCGCAAGATAATGTAAGCATCTTTTTCTGGAATTGGCAGCCAATTGGTATCACTTTCTTTTCCAGTCGAACTTAGCTCAATCGTATACATGCCGTCCGCATCGGGTTTAAGAGTACGGTCGCCGCGGCTGTGACGGTTAATTTCGTTGTGAGCCATCAGACGGTTATCAGACCCATATACAGTGAACGACCAGAACTGGCTCACATCCGGAGCTTTGAAGTGCATAACATATTTTTTGCCATTGGAGCCGTTGATATTCTTACCATCTCCTCCCGTCTCTGCTTTTAGGTAAACAGATTCATCAGGCGGCAATCCCCACTGTCCCAAGTATGTACCTTCAGCAAACAAATCACGTTCACCTTCGTCCAATTGCTCTCTGGTACCAAGCAATTTACCTGCATTGGTCATTTGCGGAGCGAGCTCTTGAAGATGTTTCATCCCTAACTCTTTACCCACTTTGGCGGCGGCGAGTTGTTCTTTGGTAAAGTCTTCTTTGCAAGGTTCTAAACCAATGTCTTTGTATTGATCGAGCCATTTCTTATCAGCGGTACCCATGTCACCATCACAAAGAACGTAATTAACTCGTTGCAACCAGTTTGTTTCGTCATATTTAGGATAGGTTCTGACTTTCTCTTTTGGTCCCGGAACACCAAGATACGCCGATAACGTTCTAATATTCCAATCATCCATATAATTTAGGGCAACCTTTTCGTCTTCTTTGCCCACAGCCATGATTCGGCCCATTAACTTAATGATATTGGAATCAACATAAATAACTTCATCGACACTTGCAGGAACATCCCCCGTCCACGAACGGGCAGCAAACATAAAGCTGCCACCTTTGTTCCCTCTTAAACGAGAGCCAATCATGGATGTAGTGTAGTGACCCATGTCCATAGTATGTAGAATCCAATAGCGACCTTCATCCATGTCAGGCACGCTTACCACAACAGGCTCTGCGGCTACATCTAACCACCCCATTAAATGTAATGTGTCATTGTTTATGGTTACATGGGCAGTGTATGAGTCGTCAGCAATATGACGAATATTCTGAAAACGATTGAGCGGTGTATCCGTTTCAACAGCAGTTTCGTAGAAAAATTTGTAAGCTTCATCGATAGAATAAGCATAAATAAAAGCGTCTTGAGCTAGCTTATCGGGGATAGGCTTAGCAAAAGCGAACTGAGTAGCAAAAGGGCTTAACATCGCTGAAGCGACTAGCAACGAGACAAATGGTTTTTTACCAATCATTTTCTTCTCCGAGAATATGAACAATTACCTAATCAACCGATTGAATATAGTTGATAATTAGAACCTTTGAACTAATTGTTGCTATATTATTAGGAATTTCCGGAATGTGAGAAAATTCAATCTTGAATAATTTTCAATTTAGCTTGAGATTAGGATCCATCAATGCGCTTTGACCTCGACTTCAATCTATTAAAAACACTGCTAGTGCTTGCCGAAAAGCAAAACCTGAAAAAAGCGGGGATGACCTTAGGTTTAACAGAAAGTGCGGTTAGTAAACAGTTGACTCGCCTTCGAGAGCAACTTAATGACGAACTGTTTATTAGAATGTCTGGTAAGCTTGAACCGACCAGTTATGCTCAATCCATTATTCCGAAAGTAAAAATTGCTATTGGCGACCTAGAAGAAGCGGTCGAACCAGCCACCTTTGAACCATCGACATACTCAGATCCTATTCATATTGCCTTACCTGATTTAGTGATAGAAAGGTTTGGTATCACGTTGTACGAAAAACTGTTGCAAAAGTTCCCTTCCACATCTGTCACTCTTCATTCTTGGGGAGATGAGACTGAAAATAAAATCGTGTCAGGACAAATTGATTTCGGCGTTCACCTTCTTAACCCTGAAAGATCTTCAGGGGTTTACCAGCAACATATATGCGATGACGCATTAATCATCGCGTCTGCTGCTCACCATAGTGAGTACCATTGGGATGAAGTGAAGCACTGGCCTTTTATTAAACAAAGAGCAATTGGTTGGAACGAGCAAAAATTCCAGTTTATAGAACATTTGCATAACAATGGAATCGATCTCAACTATGCCCATGAGATTGACAGTGCCTCTTTTGCGTTAAAGATAATGACGAGCAGAAAGGTAGCAAACGTGTTGCCTAGCAAGGTGCTTGGTAAAGAGTTTATGCAGGTTGCGGGAACAGAATTCATTAATTTCGACATCATTTGGGCATCCAATACACGTACAACTGATAGAAAATCACCCTTATATCAATGCCTACACTTATTGTTCTCACAGATGTTTATTGAAAGATAACGTGAATAGAGGCTAGGAAAAAGATCGATTACCACACAAGAAAAAAGTAGAGAAAAATCCTACTGGGAGTGGTAGGAGGCATTACCATTTCAACTTTAAATTTGGATAGGCAATATACTGACTCTTATAAAAAACGGCATCCCGATTGGTCCGGTCTGCCGTTTTTACTATTAGTCAATGTTAATGAAGATTATTCGGTAGCAAAAGCGGGCTGCTGAAGTTGTGCTTCGTCTTTTCTTAGTTTAATTGGAGCATAGATAAGGGCACCAACAAGGAACAGACCTAAGTAACCGATCAGCGGGTAGAATACAGCAACTAACTGAGTGAAACCGGCAAAACTAGCCACAAAGCCAACAATCAAGGTAGCAAAGATAAACTTGTTCGCTTTAGCCGTTTTCATTGGTACAAAGCGAGCTGCAAATGCGTAGAACATGCTCACTGCGGTATTGAAGATCATACCTAATAAAATGAATGTCATGAAGGTTGACAGTGCTGGTGACATCATATCGATGATTTTTAGTAGCGGCATTGGGTATTCTGCGACCACTTCAATCTTAGAAAATAGTGCTAAGTGGCTAAGTACGATTAGTACACCGACTCCAGCACCACCAAGAAGTCCACCCAGTTTTGCAACTTTAGGGTTTGATTCCGCACCGCCCATAACCAGTGCCATGGCCGCGCCCACCGCTAGGTTGAAAGATACGTAGTTGATTGCTGAGATAAACCAGTTAGGTAGTGTTGATTCAACACTTTCAGCAATTGGCGCTAAGGTATCAAAAGATTGATCCATTGTGATGATGCTGTAGGCACAAATAACAACCAGAGCTACAATCAAAAATGGTGTAATACTACCAATAACCGCGACAACACGATTTACATTCATCATTGCGGTCAGGCCGATTAGCACCGTTAGAAGAGCGCTTCCGACGTATCCTGGCAGGTCAAATTGTTGTGTTAGAAGGGAACCAGCTCCGGCAATCATTACTACGCCTACACCAAACAAGGTGAAGATGATCACATAGTCTACGATAACGCCAACCCAACGGCCGCTAATTTGGTAGATGACTTTTTTGTGTGACATGGTCTTGGTTTGAGAGCCAAGCATTGTCAGCATCATACCTAGGTATGCAAATAGGGCCGTTGCCAGCACCGCGGCTGCTGTGCCCCAATGTCCAAAGCTTGTGAAGTACTGCAATACTTCCTGTCCGGAGGCAAATCCGGCCCCGACAATAATTCCGATAAACGCACTCGCGATTTTAAGAATGTTCCACATGGTAGGCAAATCTCCTTGTCGACTATTAATCAACTTATGTAATTGTATTTGTAGTTGTAGTTCTTTTGGTTACTTGTTGTTAATTGATGTAACAACAGCGGGAGCAATAAGTATCACATCTGTTAACAGAACTGCATAGTGTGTTGTTTTATATGTGATCAAAAGTGGAAGCTTGCTAATTTTTTGTTAAAACTCTTGAAAGTTTAACTCTTAGAGTATAGTGCGATTATTGACGTTTATTTAATCTAAACAATATGGAAGAGACATGAGAAATTTTAATTATTTTTCTATATATATCATATATTTAAATTAACAAAAATAACCTCTCTTACCATTGATTATAGTTTTACTATAACCTACTTCTCATTTAACTATTCACTACGATCTATTTTTCCATGGGAATGTTTCTTATTTTTGTGATGATATTGTGTACATTTAAGCATTTCACTACTAAGTGATATTAAATATCCGATATTACACAATCTTTGTGACACCACCGACTAAGAACCTCAGCATTTAAAGGATAAACCCCCTTAAATTAGAATAAGATAAAGAATAAAGGTCAGAAAATATTGCGCTGGTGAATCAGAGTTTTTTTACTAGTTATCTATTTTTTAGACATGTGATAAGTGTGTTCAAATGTGTTGATATGTTCATTCATTGAGCAGCAGCTCTGTCTTGCTAGAAGTGCTGCTGTAGTAACCCTAGACTTTGCCTAATACGGAAATGCAAACAATAAAAAAGCCCCTTTCGGGGCTTTTACTTTCTAGAAAACCACACTGTGCCAAAGATTGTCACCGTGGCTGTCATAAGCGAGCTTTATTTGAGCATGTAAGCACGTAATGTTGTAACTTGCGCAGAGCTTGAGTCTGTATCGCTCATTACTACACGTAAGTGAACAAATTCACCTGCTTCCGCGTCATTTGGCACGGTCGCAACCCACTGGCCATCTTCATAAGCCACTTGAGCGTTGACCCAATCTGATTCATTCAGTTTGTCATAAACCGGGCAGTACGAGTAAGCAGAAACATAGCTCACTACACATTCCTGACCATAAGCGTATTGCAGGGTCACTTCTGCGAGAGTCACCTCTTCATTGCTGTCCATTTCACCCGACAGGACAACTTTCGCAGGCTCGCCTGCAGGATGGCTGTTGTGCATATCGACTGGAACATCAATTTTCGGTACCAAAATAGGTTGCGCACCTTGCATGCTTTGGTCAGTCATAAAGGTAAAGATACCCTGATAAAACGAACCTAGCTTGTCGTCAATCGGTGAACGCTCAGCAACACCACGGTTATAGTTACGTAGCTCCAGGCGCACTTCCGCACTTTCTACAGGCATGGTTAAGGTGCCAGTGTCCATGTACGTGCTCTCACCATTTACCCATAAACCATAGGCTGCTCGACCATTGTAACCTGCAATAGCATCGTGACCTGACGCATCCCCAAACTGCGGGAAGTTCCAGCGAATCAAATTGGTATCGCGGTAACCCACAGAATGAGAACTCGTGTTCAAGCTAGCGCCTTTTGGTCCTCTTAGCCAGGTAGTCTCTTCTTTAACGCCAGCTTCCATAATTCGTGGGCCATCAAAATACGCGCCATCCGATTGAATGCGGCTGCCTTGCATTACAATGTTGGTCCAGGTATTTTTGCTGGTTGCGGTGTAATATTCATCACGCACAACCGGTGCCACTAACATTTGTGGACTGCCCGTTGAATAGAACTCACCAGTGCTGTTGGTTTGAGCCATCATGTCGCGGAAAACTGGACGTTCCTCACCTTGAGCATGGTACGCTGCACTAATGTGATACATGTCTTTATCATGCACACGAATTAAGCCACCTTTGTTGTGACCTTCAGTGATGTGATGTAGTTGGTAAGTATAAGGCGTCTTATCAACGGCAGTACCTGACCAACTCACCTTGTTGCGACCACTTTGGATTTCTGCAAACAACATTTCACCTTCTTCAGCACTTAAGCCAACAATCGGCTTAGTCGGGATACCAGTAAAGGCTGTTTTATAACGACCATTAGTGCCTGGACGATAGAAAAGTACACCAATTGCACCTTGTTCCAGCGCACCTTTCACCATGTAAGAAGTGACATTGTAAGGGTTTTGGATCAAAGCAATTTTGCCAGCCAAATCAAATTGGCTCCAATCTGTGCTGTAACCACCTTCACCAACAGGTACTACTTCAGCGCTACCTTCACCATCAAAACCAACCGCAAGACCTTGTGCGACGGCATGTAACTGCTGACCATTTTCCATGCTTAGCACAGTTTCAGGAGCGGTTGCATGAGTAGATAAAAATGCACGGAAACGGCTGTCGTAACCTTGTGACCACAGATACATGTTTTCAACATAATCCGGCATCAAATCAATCGCAGCGAGTTTCGCTACTTTATTGTCATCCAGAGCGTAGGTGAAACCAAACGAGAAGCCCTGTGTATCAATTGGCTTATCCGCTTTAAACTCCACTTTTTCTGCCACACCAGCATCAAAAGTCAGTACCGTATCTGAAGTGACTTTGTGATCAAGGTAGGCCATCTGCGCTGCGGATTCTGGTAGTCCACTAAAATCAGAATCATTGTCGTAAGTTACAATGTGTGAAATAACACTGTAGTTACCTTTAGGCAGGCTAATGCTGGCTTGACCATTGGTAAAGGAAAGTGCATGCCCCCAGTCATCTTCTTCATTAATGATATAGGCTTTAGAGAAACTGTTTGCAGGCTTGCCGCGGTTATCGTACGCGTTTAATGTCAGCTCGACTTCTGGCGGCTGGATCAAAAACGAAACAGGCACAATAATTTGATCATCCGATTGACCAGTACCCTCGCCTTTAATACGTCCAGTTATGGTGCCATAAGCGCCATCGCGCAGCGCCACTTGTGGCTCAATCCAAATTGGCACGTCCACTGAACCATTCGCAGGTACTGTTACTGATTTAACGCCTAAACCCGCCAGAGTCGCAGGCAATTGCGTTATACCGTCTTCACCAATCAGATCCATGCTCAGCTTATAAGTTACATCACTGTTGCTGATATTGGTCAGCGTCACATGCGCATCGACACTGACAGCAGATGATACGTCAACAAAGCGACCTAGTTCTACGTTTGGCGCGGCAATAACTGGTTGAGTAATTGCGCGGTTCACATCCATTGGGCCTGCGCCCTGCTCCAACACATGAGCGTCATTATCAAAGACTGAAGAAGTTAAAACGCGTTTGAGTTGTACTGGAGATAGATCTGGACGAGCCTGTAATACAATCGCCGCACCACCTGCAACATGAGGTGCCGACATTGATGTACCCGACAAAGAGCGGTAAGCGTTGCTACCCACGCCTCCAGATGCAGCAGCCACGACATCAACACCTTGTGAGCCAATATCTGGTTTCGCTGAGTGACCATCTGGTGATGGACCACGCGAAGAGAACACAGCCGTCTGATTTTCTCGATCCAGTGCAGCTACAGTCAAGGCGCTTGGCGCACAGCCCGGGGAACCCACCGTTTCACGGGTAAAGCTGTTACCGGCTGAAATAACAAACAGAGCTTGATCTCTAAAAGCTTCAACCACATCAACCATCGGGCCTTCACAGGCTGTGGCTGAACCACCTAGTGACATATTAACGATGTCTGCGCCATTTTCGACAGCCCAGATCATGCCATTAATAATACCGTAAGTACTGCCACCACCGCTGTTGCTCAGAACTTTACCAACGAGAAGATCAGCACCAGGCGCCATGCCTGCCCAATACCCATTCGATTCTGACCCCGTACCTGCAATAGTTGAAGCCGTGTGAGTGCCGTGACCATTTAAATCATCAACACCGTTTGCTGAATATGAAAAATCTTTTGAGCCAATCACCTGCCCTCTCAAGTCACTATGCTCAACATCGTAGCCAGTATCCAATACCGCTACTGTGACGCCTTCACCATTAAACGTGACGGCTGAAGGGCCCAACGCGCCTGTCAAAGGTACGGTAGGTGTTAACGTGGTGCCAACAGATTGCTTATGACCATGAATCACAGCATCAAGCCAAACTCCTTCAATGCGTCCATCCTGTGTCAGGCTTTCCCATACAGCCTCGGCTTTCTCTTTTTCGATGCCAAATGCGGCACTGTCGATTAATTCGATTTCACCGGTCAGCGAAGTACCTTCGATTACAGTGGGCGTTGCTGCACCTGCAAGTGATCCATCTGCGTATTCAATTATCACCGGAAGATTGTCTGTGCTCGCGTCATCATACTTTGACTGATAGAGCTTATTGATATTAAACAACTCTAAGTCAATGGCGCGTGAATCTACAAAAGGCTGTGCTTTGGCTGGCACCAAGTAGGTGTCGTTACCACGTTTGAAAACAGAAGTAACTATTTCCACACCGTCTTTATTCAGCATGCGAATACCACCAAGTTCACCGGCATTATTCACAACGGCACTGACTTTGTCGCCAGTAATCAACGTGAATTCAAGCCCTTTAGCTCCCCCTTGTACCGCAGCCAATTCCGTTTCAGCTTGCGTACATAGTGACATACTTGCACCTAATAACGCTAAACAATGCACAGCAACCTTGCTGCGCTTAAAGCGACTACTCATATATTCCCTTATATCTAAATTTTTATATTTATGCAGTTTGCTATCGTTTGAATTTACAGACTGCAAACCAAATCTCTTTTATTTCAAACACAGTACACACAGCCCCTGAGTATGAGAAAAAATGACTACCACATTATTTACACCAGATAACCACTATGTGTTTTTTACCGTCAACTTTCGTTTTTATGAGGATAAAATTTATATTTAAACGTACTAGCGTACGGTTTAAAAAATCTTATCACCTCCTTAAAACAGAGAGTAGTTATATTAAATAAACCCTCTAAAACCAATATTAATGGATACAAGAAACACTATACATGCGGATAAGATCACGCCAGATAACGCAATGTGTTTTCATTAAAATTGTCGTTTTGAAAATATAATTGATAATATTTAACTTCAAATGCCATCGAAATATCAATTAAAATCAAAATAAAAACCTAGCAGAACAAAAAATATTTGAATGATTTTAAAATTCATATTTTCATTCATTTACTGCACAAAATGTGATTCTAATTCAAAGGTGTTATTTTAATAATAACCCACTAAATTAGTGACGTAATGAGTTAAATGAATAAAGTCACTAATGGGATACTAATGATTTTCCTACACGTACGTTGCATCATTTTCACAAGAGACTCATTGGCAATCCGTTCATGACAAATGGCTACATAGAACCACAAAATACCTGACTTTCATTCAATAGGTTCATGGTGTGCACGCAAATCGACGTCTGTTAAGCGCTTCTTCCAAGCCTTTGAGCATCATGGGATGCGTCGATGTAAAGACTCAACCAAGTGTTAAGCAATCTGATTGCTTTAGCCGTCAAACAACTTAAACAATTAAATCTATTCGTAGTAAAAACACCATGCATCGAGATTGATTTTTAAACATATTTCAGCAGCTTTTATTAGTAGCGTCACGATTACCATTCTTTACAAATTGAACTAATGCGTATGAGATACCGAGTGCGGGATATTTTATTACCCTAGGCGCTAGTGCAGAGATAATGGTCGGAAGATCGTACACAATTCCCGATATTATTGAAGACAATATTTATACTATTTATCCATAGTAATTATAATGATATAAGAGTTCTTACTTTCTTTATTATTGCAGTACTCACTATTTTATATAAACACTCACTTCCATAAACTGAACGATTTTTAAATAACTTACGTGTTCGTTTTAAACGACGACTACTTATTTTTATGAGTGTTGGGTAAATATTAATCGCTATTGCACAAAATAACGAATGAAGTGAGGCAACATATTGAGGGATATTTTCATGTTACAGGTGAAATGTTCTTCGTGCTAAAGCTTGAGCTTGAAATTGACCGTTGAAGAAAACAGCTGCTTCGGCGTAGCACCTTTATAGTCTCATTGGTCAATACTCATCAACAGACCGTTCATTACTCCGTTGAACGGTCCCATATATTCGGCAGCACTTTGTTTGAATATCCAGAAATAAAACGCTTTACCTCCCCTGTCTGTGAGTCATAGACATGTCGACTCACAGACCCAATATTGGCACCGTAGATGTGGATGCTGATCGACGTACGATCTGAGTGAGCGTTTGATACCTTATGAATGTCTCCGATACGAGGTGATACTAGGTCAATGCCACCACATTGGAGTTGATGTTTCCCATTCGGTTGTAATCGATTAGATTTTGGATCCAGATAAAACTCTTCACAACACTCAGCACCTCGCATTACGCCGACCATACCCCACACGGTGTGATCATGTACTGGCGTCTGCTGACCAGGTCCCCAAACAAAACTCACCACGGAAAAGCGCTCCAATGGGTCGCAATACAATAAATATTGCTGATACGTTTCTGGATTTGGTTGGGCGAACTCATCAGGCAACCAATCATCGCAGCTGACAAGTTCGGAGAGGAGCAGTTTGCCGTCCATCATAATACGCGTTTCATCTTGGCCCGCTTTATCAACCAATTGTGTGAAGGCGTGAATAAAGTCCCTTAACCTGGATATGTTACTCATTGCTGACTTTCCGTCTCGTTAGATAAAACGTTTTAACTATAGCAGGTCGTGCAGTCGGCCTTGGGTTTCAGCTTGCGCTATGCAGAGAACTGAGAGGTAGAAGCCTCTTGATATTTCTTCTTACCAAAAACCAATATGATCAGCAGCAATCTCTTCCTCTAGCTGAACGTATGGCCCACGGACTTCAACTTTGCGCTGTCCTGCCATGAATACATCCCGGCAGGCTAAATCTAACGTTAAGTTTTCAGGGTTGTCGCCGGTTAATTCAGCTAGACGCTTTTCTGTAAGCCCGAACACCACGCTACCAATACCAGCCCAATAAATGGAACCAGCACACATACAACAAGGCTCGACTGATGTCACTAGCGTACACTTCTCTAGAAATTCCGGTTTGTATTGACGAGAAGCAAGGCGAGCGACATTAGACTCAGCATGACCAACTCCCTTATCTTGCTGATAAGTGTTACCAGAACGAATCAGTATTTCTCCGTCTGGACCAATCAACATTGCGCCAAAAGGATGATTCCCACTTTCCACACTCAATTTTGCTAACTCAATGGTGAGTTTCAGATTTTCAATGTCGCGTTTCATCACTAACTCCATATATTGATGTTTTTGAATCCCTTAATGAATCTGAAAACACTATAAGAGAGCGTAACCATTATTTAAAATAGAACGTTTAGAAAGCTGCGTGCTAATATTTAGAACAGTATTTTTATTCTCGAGTATTGGTCATGTCTGCAATAACAAAAGAAGTTCGGTCGTTTGTCGTCATCGCACACGAAAAATCTGTACGTAAAGCCGCAGAAAAGCTACATATTGCCGCGTCAGCGCTGAGCCGTCAGATGAATATTCTTGAAGAAGATTTCGGTACCCAATTACTTGTGAGACTCCCAAAAGGGATTGAGCTAACGGAGCAAGGTCAGGCTCTTTATAAACAAGCGCAACAATGGATTACTGAAGAAAACCGCTTTCGGCGGAGCTTAAAGGAAGAGGCTCAGCAAAACTTAATTCAACTACGTATCGGCGCAGTTGATTGCCTAAGCCACAGTGTTCTGCCTAAACTTTACAATTTGCTTTCCTCTCAACTCGACAATTTGCGTGTTCACTTTACAACCGGAGACACACAAACACTGACAAACTTGCTTTTGGATAATCAATTGGATTTCATTATCGCGTTTAACGTCTCCAGACATGAAAAAATCCAATTTGCAGCGCGGCACAGGACTAAGATTGGGCTGGTCCACCTCCCAAAACTATTCGATGAAAAAACGAAATCCATAGAATTGCACGAGTGCCTCAAATGGCCACTTTGCTTTCCTGACAGAAACTTATCAGTGCATACGCGTCTTTATTCGGAGATCATGAGACAGAACAGTAGTTTTGATATTTCCGCCACAAGCAATTCGTTTAATTTGCTTGCTAGCCTGGTTCGTGAAGGTGCCGGAGTCAGTTTTATGACTTGGTATGACATTGAAAAACAAGTGATGAATGGTGAATTGGCATTTACGCCACTGAAAGACAAACGACTAGAAGAAGAACTCTGCGTGTGCTTGCCGTCTACTGTAAAAATGAACGAACAGACCCAAAGTATAATCAATAGTATTCTTAAAGTAATCCAGTGAACACAAACACCGATTCTGGTTTGAGAGGGCGTTTTATGCGGTTATTTTTTGCACTGACCTTTGATGATGACACAAAGCGCAACTTAATGACGTACCAAAATTTGTTGCGTTCACGTGGTATAAATGGCCGACATACTCGTACAGCGAACCTCCATCTCACGTTAGCTTTTGTCGGTGAAGCGACGCAAGAGCAGAAGCAAAAATTACTCCGTATCTTGCGTCAGTTGAAATCAAAATGTGATGGTCTACAAATCGATCATTTAGGTGCGTTTCACCAAAAACGAAGTCGGTTGGTTTGGATGGGAATAGCGAGCAATCGCGCATTAATGAATTTACAAAGAGAATTAACGACAGCACTGAAAGAACAAGGCTTTGCTACTGAAGCAAAAAAGTATATGCCCCATATTACGCTTTTTCGTCACGATACTGGCGATACACAGCTAAAGTACGTCGATGTTAAACCGCAACACGTTGATGTTTATTCAATTGCGCTAATGGAAAGTCTCTACGTTGACAATAAGCTAGCTTATCGAGTTATCGATGAGGTGTTTCAGAGTCAGGGATAGGCTCCCTGACTCGTAACTGTAACAAACGCGATTAACGCTCTCCCCCCTTCTAAGTAATCTCAACAGGATTGAAAAGGAGGTTTGCTCCATGTTTGCTATTTTTTATTTTTAGGTACCCAAGCCGTGCGGTCAATATCCAAATCAGGGAACTCATCAGGATTGAATTCCGGATGCTCAGCACCGGCAGCAAGTTTCTTCCTGTAATCCTTTAACAAACGCATTGCGGTTGGGAACAGCATAATCAATGCCAGCAAGTTTACGATGGCGAGTATCCCCATCATCGGATCAGAGAAGAAAAACACTGAAGTCGCGCCTGGTGCAACCGCGCCAACAAATACGATAGCTATAACGGCAATACGTAAAATGTGCAGCGACAATTTGCGCTGAGACATAAAGGTTAGTGCGTTTTCACCCAAATAGTAGTTGTAGATAACCGAACTAAACGAGAACAACAAAATAGCACCGGTTAGATAGTACTGAGACCACTGACCGAGGTGAGACACCAAAGACTGTTGGGTAAGGACAACGCCATCAACACCTTCGGCACCCGGTACATAGACATCCCCGAGTAGAATCACGAAAGCGGTACAGCTACATACGACAATCGTATCGATAAATACAGACAGTGACTGAGTAATCCCCTGGCTTATCGGATGAGATACATCTGCCGTTGCCGCGACATTAGGCGCTGAACCCAAACCCGCTTCATTTGAGAACAAGCCTCGTCGTAGACCGTTAGCCAAAGCAGCACCCATACCACCGCCCACGACTTCCTCAATACCGAAAGCATTTTTAACGATAGTCATAATAACGCCTGGGAGCTCCGCAATGTTGATAATGATGACAAGCAGCGCTAAGGCAACATACGCAACCGCCATGATTGGAACGATAACATCGGCCGCTTTCGCAATACGATGGATACCACCATAGATAATGAATCCGACAGCAATAGAAAGAAACACACCAGTGTACAAACGGTCAATACCAAGGCTGTCTGAAGCGGCACCTGCAACGGTATTGCCCTGAAATGCATTAAATCCGATAGCGAAAGAAGCGATCAGACAAACCGCATAAACGTAGGCGAGCCAACGATAGTCCTCACCAAGACCATGAATAATCGTACGCGCAGCACCGCCACGAAAATCATTGCCTTCCTTTCGTTTATAAAGCTGAGCGAGAGAACATTCGACCAAACTGGTCGCCATACCAACCAATGCCACCGCCCACATCCAGAAGACGGCTCCCGGCCCACCAAGCGTGATTGCAACAGCAACACCAGCGATGTTACCGCCACCTACACGTCCACCAATAGAGAGTAAAAGCGCTTCACGACCAGAGATAGCTTTTTCATCTGAAGTCTGGTTTTTCGTCAGCAATACGCGAAACATTCGCTTGAAGAACCGGAATTGAACAAAGTCAGTTACGATCGTAAAGAATAGACCAAAGATCACGAGGAACGGGACAAGAGCCCAACCCCATGTGAGGTCTCCGATAATACCAAAAAAGGATTCAAGTAATTGCATCATTATTCCTCAAATTAATTAAAGGCTTTCTGATTTATTAACTATACATTTGATAAATAAGTATAAATTTTTCAGTCCATGATAATCGGCACATCAGTTTTGTTTTTTCGATAAAACATCATGTAACTATTATGATAGTCAGTGAATTTGGGGATAGGAATAAAGATTGCGTAGCTAAAGATCATCGGGAAGCGATCGCTTTAAATGGCAAGTAGCATTTGTTTTTCTACAGGATGAGAAACAAAAAAATGCCCCTATTCGAGAGTCCGTGAATAGAGGCATTTAAAATTGAATGGCGTTTTGTAATAGCGTGTTATGCAGCTTCGAATGCTAAAGCTTTCTTCTCTACCTGACGGAAAATCAGCGTCAGAATGCCGTTGACCGTTAAGTAGAATGCACCCGCAACACCAAATACGGTAAGCGTATCGTAAGTTTGAGCGTTGATACGCTGCGCGTACCCCATAAGATCAATGATGGTGATGGTGCTCGCGAGAGAAGTCCCCTTGAAGACCAAGATCACTTCATTGGAATATGCCGGAACCGCGCGGCGAATCGCATACGGAAGCAATACTTTTAACGTAGTCGACTTATTCATGCCAAGCGCACGACAAGCTTGCCACTGGCCTGATGGAATTGCGTTGAAAGCACCTTTAAACAACTGAGTACTGTATGACGCGGTATTCAACGCTAAAGCGAACATGGCACAGAACCACGGCTGGCTTAGCCATGACCACAAGAAGCTTTCCCTGATGACATCAAATTGCCCTGGGCCGTAGTAGACCAGAAAAATCTGTACCAACAGTGGTGTTCCCGTAAACAAAGTAATGATGCCTCGACTCAACCAATGCAAGCCTGGCGTACGCAGAATCAACGTTAGTGTCATCAACAAAGCAAGGATACAGCCGACAACCAACGACGCAGCGGTCAGTTGGATGCTGGTGCCGAGACCTTCAAGCAATTGCCAAACGTGTTGTTCGTTCATGCGGTAGCCTCCTGACCCATACTGATTCCTTTAACCGAAAACTTCTTATCGATTAGCTTCACCGCTCGTTGTGTTATCAGAGTAATCACCAAATAAACGGCAGCCGCTGTCGCGTACCAAGTAAACGCCTCATGTGTCGCAGCAGATGTAAGCTGAGCTTGCTTAAGAAGGTCAGTCACACCAATCAGAGAAACCAATGCGGTATCTTTGAGCAACACCAACCATTGGTTAGTGAGGCCTGGTAGCGCGTGTCTTACCGCTTGTGGTAAAACAACGCGTATAAAGGCGTGAACCGGGCCGATCCCCAGCGCGCTTGCTGCTTCTCTCTGTCCTTTCCCGACCGCTTTGAGAGCGCCCCGCAGCGTCTGAGAAGCGTAAGAAGCAAAGATCAATGACAGCGCAATCACACCAGACAAAAACGGGCTAACTTCAATAAAGTCACCGGTGATCAAAAACAGAACCTGTGTTGAGCCAAAATAGATGAACAACACAACAAGAAGCTCTGGCAATCCGCGAATCACCGTGACAAAGGCTGTTGTTGGCCATTTCACGAATATACGACGAGACATTTCACCGCTGGCGAATAACACTGCCAGAATCAAACCGACTAACAGACTTGTAAAAGCTAACTGGACTGTCATCCAACTAGCTTGCACAAGCGATAAAGAGTAACCCGTTAACGCCATATTAGTTACCGAAGTACTTGTTGAAGATCACGTCATATTGACCGTTTGCTTTTACGGTTTTAAGCGCAGTATTCAGTTTGTTTACAAGTTCTTCATTGTCTTTGTTTACCGCGATACCAAAACCGTTACCGAAGTACTTCGCATTCGTTACACGTTCGCCAACGTAAGTTAGGTTATCTTGTTTCTTGAACCATTCAGCGACAACGGCTGTATCACCGAAAACAGAATCAATACGGCCGTTTTTCATATCGATGAATGCGTCTTGGTAGCTTGCATAAGGAACAGCAGTCACACCAGGAAGCTGCTCAAGCAGGTATGTTTGGTGAGTTGTACCATTTTGTACACCGACACGCTTGCCTTCTAACTGAGTTTTATCCGCGACTTTGCCTTCAACAGAAACGAACGCAGCAGAGTTGTCGTAGTACGAATCAGAAAAGTTTACTTGCTCTAAACGCGCATCAGTGATGTCCATCGCTGAGATAGCCGCATCGTAACGTTTGAATTTTAATGCAGGAATCAAGCTGTCAAAAGCTTGGTTGTAGAAGCTACATTTTGTTTCCATTTCTTTACAAAGTGCATTCGCAAGATCCACATCGAAGCCTTGGATTTGGTTATTTTCATCCATGTATTCGAATGGTGCGTACGTCGCTTCCATCGCGAATTTGATTTCTTCTTGAGCTGCTGCATTTGCAGAAATAAGGCCGATTAGTGAAGCTAGTAAAATCTTTTTCATTGCAATACTCCGTGTGTACGTCTTGGGCTGACACTCGCAATGACAGCCGGTCATCTGTGATGGTTGTTTATAGCTACACCCTTTTATGGGTATACATTTTTAGTGTTTTAAGTAATCAGCAAACTGAGTCGTCTGCGGATTGGTAAAGGCATCGTTTGTGCCATGCTCAACAATATGCCCTTTCTCAAGGTACAAAACATGGCTGGCAATCTTTTTGGCAAAATCCACTTCGTGTGTCACCACAACCTGAGTAATGCCCGTGCCACTTAAATCTTTAATGATCTTAACCACTTGGTTAGTAATCTCAGGATCAAGCGCAGCCGTTGGCTCATCAAACAAAAGAACTTCTGGTTTCATCATCAAAGCACGTGCTATCGCAACTCGCTGCTGTTGACCACCGGATAACTGCATTGGCCAAGCATCCGCTTTATCGGCCAAATGTAAGGTCGCTAAAATCTGCATCGCCTGTTGTTTGGCTTCATCTTTTGCCATGCCAGAGACCTTGACTGGTGCTTCAATCAAGTTCTCCATCACCGTCATATGAGGCCAAAGGTTGTATTGCTGGAACACCATACCGACTTTACGGCGAAGCGCTAAACCATGCTTTTCTTTAATTTCAGTTGAAAAGTCGAAAGCGTCATTCGCGATGTTTAACTGGCCATTATCTGCACCTTCTAAAAGGTTGAGAACGCGCAACAGAGAGCTTTTCCCTGCGCCGCTTGGGCCTAATAACACCAATGTTTCACCGCTTTCACAATTAAAACTGACATCGTGAAGAACTTGTGTATCACCGTAGGATTTGTTGATCCCGCAAACCTGAATACTCATGCTGTCATACCGCATTAATTGTCATCGGGTGTTAATATTACCAATAAGTGTGTTTTATGCAATATATATGTATAAAAATATATTTTGTTAAATTATTGTATGTGTAAATTACAGCACCACAGAGCATATGACTGGTTTGATGAGTAAACAAATTACAGAGCCGAGTAAATAAGAAAGTGCATCAAAAACGATGAGTTGAGACGTGATTAAGTGCAGGAGTTAACCTGTGGATTGGATTGCGATTTACTCGCCGTGGTGTCCCCCACCACTTGGATAAATTCATAAACAGTAATGGGGGAACCTTTAGTAATGCGACGTGCCGCTGTAATCAGCCAACGTTCTAATAGCGCAACTCCCTGAGCTATCAGGGCATTGAATCAGAACGAGTTAAGACAAATCCGAAACCAAATATTATTGCGGAGGAATATTCTGATTCATTCTGAATAAGTTATTCGGATCATACTTTTTCTTTATTTCCTGAAGACGTGCGTACGTTGGGCCATAAGCGGACTCGGTGCGTTCCGACTCGTCCTGAGTCAGGAAGTTGATGTAAGCACCGCCACTGGCAAAAGGTCTGGTTTTCGCGAAGAAATCACGCGCCCAAGTAATGCATTTTTCATCATCCTCTGCGGCATCCCAACGCCCGTGGACATTAAGAACGTACTCAGCATCACGACAAGAATACGCCATCGATTCAGGCGCAGGGCGGGAAGCGGCACAGCCTAAAGAGGCGATAAAAATTTCACATTGAGGTGACGGTAATTTCCCTGCGTATTCGATAGCTGCGTCTATCACCCCTTCGCTGAGCTCGGTAAAGTTATGTGATTTCCAATAATTACGTGCACCCGGCGTTAAAAGTGGATCAAAGGCTTGCTGCCATGCGGCAAAAGGTTGTACACCAATGTGCTCACCATGAGCATCACCAAATGACCGAAGCGGTTCGATCAGCTTTTCACCCTCGGAAGGATCTCCCGCATAACAAATAGCAAGAACGACAACCTCTTTACCATGAACCTCTTCCGGCAAAAAAGGTAACGGTGGCGCTTTGCGGCTAACCATCCAAACACTGAGTTCTTCTGGAGCGGTTTTCGTGAATTGGGCAAACTGAGTAATGACGGACTTGGCTTGACTAAATGGGAATACGATCAGGCCGCTAAGTACATCAGGACCAACAGGGTGAAGCTGGAACTCAAACTGAGTAACGATGCCAAAGTTACCACCGCCCCCCCGAAGTGCCCAGAATAAGTCTTGATTTTCTGTCTCACTAGCAAGCAACTGACGCCCATCTGCTGTCACCACGTTCGCAGATACCAAGCTATCAATCGTCATACCATATTTACGACTTAGCCAGCCAAAACCGCCACCTAGCGTTAAACCAGCAATACCCGTCGTAGAATTAATACCTACAGGAGTGGCTAGACCATAATTTTGTGTCTTAGCATCGATGTCACCAAGGGTACAACCGGGTCCAACAATTGCCTTTTGTGCCGACGGGTAGACCTGAACCTCGTTAAGAAGAGTTAAGTCTATCATCAACCCATCATCACACACGGCATTACCAGCAATGTTGTGCCCTCCTCCTCGAACAGAGACGAGCAAGTTGTTTTCTCTAGCGAAATTCACTGACAACACAACATCTTCCGCCGATTTACAGCGAGCGATCATACCGGGCTTGCGGTCTATCATGCCGTTCCAAATTTTACGAACCTCATCATAAGACGCATCATCAGGTAAAATAGCCTCACCACCGAAATGTTTTATAAAGTCTTCGACCTTAGCGCTTTCGATACTTTTCATACAAGTTGCCTCATACGTTTTGTACGAGCACTTGCGAGTATTGAATAAGACACCCAAGCTCCTCATACTTAAACGTTTATTTAGAGTAGCTATTATCCAGTTACAATAATCTGCTTCTTAAACCTCAATGTATTGCTAAAAAGTAGATCGTCCATTTTCTAAAGTAGGCAAGTTAAGGAAAACAGTATTTTCGAGTTTAATCAGGTCACTGTAATTTGGTTTAATCGTCTAATTTACTTGTCTACCTTGGAACCCGAGCTCCAACAATAGATTCGGGGTGATACAGTTTTTAAAACGCTTAAAGTGTATGAGCAATTCATTGAGATAGTTATGAAAAAGCGTCTCATTACTGATATTTAAATCAATAAAATGAAAATATATCGCTTATACAATCACTTAACTAAAATAAATCACTAACTAATTATTAAGATTGGTATCAGTTTTATTGCTTATCCAATTCCAAAAAAAGAGCCAGAAACGCTTTCAAGATTGGTGAGAACCCTCCCATAAATAAAATTAAACGGATGACATCGAGGCGTTCATATTACGATTTAATTGCTTAGCCATAAGACATTCATAGATTTTATATTATCCAAACGGAGGATTAAATCGCATATAAATTAGAACAATAAACCTAATTTATATTAAGAAAATAATGATTGGATTTTAGTTCGCAGTATTAACCCGATGTTTTAAGCATCCAATACTTGGATTAGATAGGATATCAAGCATGAAACTTAAACCACTTTCTTTAAAGTTAGCCACCAGCACCCTTTTGCTTTCAGTCCCTGGCGTTTCTTATGCCTTTGACTGCCCGGAGAATTTTCCTATATGCGCACCCGCAACGGTTATAGAAGCGGCAGTGCCAAGATTGTTGTCAACGGTATCTCCCGGTGATGCTCCACTAATATTAAGAACGACCACACTAATAACTGCAGCTTGGTTTGACGCTATTGCACCTTATAGTGATACCGCGATTGGTGTACATTCCGACTTAGGTCGACTTAACGCAGGAGACAGTGATTCAGCAAGAAACATCGCAATCATGTACGCCAGCCATAAAGTGCTCAATAGCTTAATGCCACAATTTGCTTCGGACTGGGATGCCATGCTGCTCACTGTGGGGCTCGACCCAGATGACAATACACTTGATGCGAACACGGCGATAGGCGTGGGTAACCTTGCAGGTAACGCCGTTGTGGCAGTTCGTGTCGATGATGGCATGAACCAGTTAGGAACCGACTGTAACCAATATTATCCAAAGCCGTACGCTGATTGCACAGGCTATCGACCAGTTAACACCGCAGAAAAATTAACCGACCCTAGACGTTGGCAGCCGGATACACTCACATCTGGTAGCGGCATCTTTTTCTCCCAACAATTTGTCACCCCTCAATTAGGCAGCACCCAACCTTTTAGTTACGACAAACCAACTATAACTGTGCCTAAACCAACAAGATCTTATGCCATAAATCCAAGTGGCAAAGCATTTCCGGACTATATCGAGCAAGCCAATGAAGTATTAGAAGCACAAGCAGACTTAACTGATGAACAAAAGTTATTTTCGGAGTTTTATGACAATAAAATCATTAGCTTGGGTTATTCAACGCTAGCCGCGACATTCTATCACCACCTATCACTAGAACA
This sequence comes from Allocatenococcus thiocycli, assembly GCF_921292965.1. Classification (NCBI taxonomy): domain Bacteria; kingdom Pseudomonadati; phylum Pseudomonadota; class Gammaproteobacteria; order Vibrionales; family Vibrionaceae; genus Allocatenococcus; species Allocatenococcus thiocycli. The sequence continues at coordinate 316 of NZ_CAKLCK010000015.1, read as the reverse complement.
ATTTGTTCAGCTTGATTACCTGGTGAACGTCGCAGCCTTCGATGCAGGGATAACAGTTTGGGACAATAAGCGTAAATACGACGCCGTCAGGCCATTTTCAGCGATTGGCTATCTGTATAAGAACGACAACCTTACCGCTTGGGGTGGCCCTGGAATGGGTACAGTAAGCGATCTTAAAGGCAGTGAATGGCGACCATATTTACAATCCGCAAATCACCCAGAATACCCTTCAGCCAGTGCCAGTTTTTGCCGCGCTCATGCCACTTCGACCAAGCGCTACTTACAAGAAGAGTTAGGCCTTCCTTACGAAGCTGCT
>NZ_CAKLCK010000014.1:0-4841 GCF_921292965.1 Allocatenococcus thiocycli | reverse complement strand
CGGTGGTATTAACTACCTTCTCGGTGATGTTAATCGTTCCGTGAAGCCGGAACTTTTGCGAGGCAACGAGGCGATAACTAGACAGCTTTTGTTGCAGGCCACGGGCGAACGTGAGTACACCACGGGCGTGCTTTCTTTTAAAGAGTTGGCTCAAGACGTCTCGTTAGACGTGCAAAATGAGATCATGGATTTGTACGAAGAAACCCTGATGGCGGGCTTTCCCAAGGATCACTATGACATGATGTGGATTCGCCACACCGATAAAGAGGGGAGGCTAGAACTTAACTGGCACGTAGTGAATCAAGATCTGGTAACTGGGCGTGTGCTCCAGCCGTACTACCACAAACAAGATGGTGTGAGACTCGATTTAGCAAAGCAGGTTGTTAATGACAAATACGGATTTCATTCACCGGATGACCCTAAGAATTTTAGAGATGCTACTCATAAAAATAACTTTGGTAGTCGAGCTGAAATACAGGACAGAATAATAAATCAGATATGGGCAGGCATTGAATCGGAAGAAATAAACAACCGTGATGATATTATTAATTTATTTAATGATGCGGAATGGCTAGATATTTCTAGGGTTACAGGCAGCGGCATATCAATAAAAATAAATAACAACGATGAAATTAGAAAACCCATCAGATTTAAAGGAGGAATCTTCTCAGATAAGTTCCAAGAAGGACTTGGAAGTTATTTACAAGCAAAAGAGGACTCAGCTAGAGAATTTAGCCATCAGCGCGAACAAAGGCTTGAGTCAAATAAACTCAAACTTGAAGAATACAATTTCAGGATCTCAGATAAGCGAAAAGAATTGCTTGTCGCTCCAAAAGAAAATAGAAGAAATCAATTCGGAGTTAATCGGGATAACCCTAAACCTGAAGGAGATAGAGAACCAGCAGATAACAATATTAAACTCGAAGAATCATCAGATCCAAAAATACATGAGGTTAACAATAATAATGCCAACGCTCATGATAATAACCTTAGCAATGGGGATGTTGATCGGGTTGAACTTGTAACGCCTAAGCAGAACTTAATCGAAATAATAAAACAAGAAAATGAATCACTCACAAATACAGCGACTGCAAGAAGCAGAGCAGAACCTACTAAAGCTAGCGGAAACAAACCAAGCCGAGTTGCTCAATTACTTAAAGCCTTTACTGACAGAGTACAGGAGTTCTTTAAGCCAATTGAACCAGCAATTGGTCGAAGAGAAAGAGAAGCGGCAGAGCTTGGAAACGACTATGCAGAGCTTAACGAAAAATGTGCAGAACTTAATCGACTTATTAGTAGATCCAACGGATGGCCGCCAGTAATTGAGGCGGCTCTAAAAGCGAAGAAGCAACGCGAGATTGCTAACGCATTTACTAACAGTGCTGCGCTCGATGCAGCCCAAGAGATTTTGAATCAAATCAACAATGGCGGCAGCGATAAAACTCCGGGTTCCCAACCGAAGAGAACCCCTTCAAAATTAACGCTCTAATCTTCAAACAGGTGGCTGTAATCTCTAGTTACAGCTACTCGTGATAAGCCTGCCAGCCTTGCTACAGCAGCTTTGCTGACTCGTTTGTTTTCATCTTTAAGTTGTCGAATCGCTTCCTTGATGGCAGCCTCAGATCTTCCTTTCTGCTTTGCTTTCGTCATCTTCTGGGCATTACGCTGCGCTTCTTTAATCTGTTCTGTAGTCATACGTTTTTTCTTTGGTTTAAGTCGGTGCCAGCAAAAGCTTGCAATGCTCTTAGCTATTCCGGCTAGTTCTCTTTTATCGAGTGCTTCTTTGCCTTCAAATTGATTCGCACGTTCACACCACGCTAATACAATTTTGTGCCAGTCCTCAAACTGAACTCCGTCCAAATCTTTGTACCGACTTACTTCACCGTAAGCCCTGAATCGAACTTGGTCAAACACGCCCGTATTGCGCCCTGATTTGCCTTCTAACGATGTGTTCTTACCTTTGCGTGCCTTCCGCCCTAGGTCTAGTTCTAAACCCTTCTCAAGCCCTTCTAGCGTGTGCGTCCGGTCGTGTATCCAGTGGGCTTCCCAATGTGGATGAAACGGGTTCTTGCTGATGTCCCGTTTAAAGTCTGGATCGGCTTCGTACTTGATATCAATAGCGTTCTCGATTGCTCGCAGATACTTGTATGCAGCATGATTCCTTGCGGACTCTTGGCAATAAACAGGATCTTTAAGCAGCCAGAAACACTGATGGTTGCTTGATTCTTTGTTGAATACCACAACGTTTGGTTGCACTGGAAGCTTGCACCAATCAAAAGGGTTGCCGTTATCGAAGTCAACCATAACCCACCGTCGATCATTGCTATGCAGACGCACCCACGGGGCTTCTGAGAGGGCTTTCACCTTATCGACATAGTAAGACCCCTTTTTCTTCTGAAACATGGCTCTGGGCCATTCTGGGACGTATTCCCATTCTTTCATTAGAAAGAGATTTAGTTGTTCTTCGTTTAGTTGTGATGTGACATTAAATTTTGTGTGCATACTCCGTTATCTTTTTTATCGAAAAGACACGGAATACTGGATTTCGCAGGTGCAATGACTTGTGTTAAAGGTGATGACATTGTAAGCTTACCTTGTATCTGGAAGCCCTGATTAGCGTGAGTCGCCAAACTTAACCGCTATCGGGGCTTTGTCTTTTCTGGTTTTAAATTCTTTTGATGACGCATACTTACGCCACTCGATACATTCAATGTACAAACATTACTTGGGCGATACAATGGCTATCGATCAAAAAAGTGTAAACTATGCTCCCCCCCCCTTCAGTTGTAGTATATTAACGGAGTTAATATGCGAGTCTTGAGATCTTCATATTTAAAGAAAGGGGGATGTGTTGGAGGTTACTGGGGTGCTCTGTGCTGTCTTTAAGCCTTTAGAGATAAAGTTATCACCCAATTTCGTCTAAAAAGAACCTTGTTTAGCTAAAAATCTATTTATAATCAGTTACTTACATCAATAATTGGTAGACCCAAATAGAGAATCAAACTTGCTGCGCTGCGTTTAACACTCCATTTGCGCCTTAATTAAAGCTAATGTACGCATACGAAAGCATTAGTTATCCACATCTAATTCTAGTTGGGTAATTATTACCCAATGTTTACCCACAGTATTCCGGTCAACTCCGGCTTGTCTAGCAAGCTCGGCTCGGCTTATTTTAGGACTACCAAGCTCTAAAAACTTAGCTCTCGCCTTATCTATAGCTTGTTGCTGCCTAGCTTCGTTAGCACCCTTAATGGGTAAATCTTGGGTATCATGCTGGGTAGGTTTTACACCTTCATTACACACATGTTGCTTAATATTGTGTAATTCTTGGGTAAGGTTGTCTATTTTTGTGTGTAATTCCTGTATAAGAGGCAATAGATCTAGGTTGTTACTGGGTAACTTTTTCCTCATGACGCTTCTTTCTGTGCTAACGTCTACAAATACCCCTTCTTCTGTCTCAATTGTCTTTATTTTATTGGCTTTACGCCAGTTGAATAAGGTTTTTCTTGTGATCCCAAAGTGATCACAAGCTTCTTTGATTGTGTAGAGATTACTCATAGATTACCCGCGTGTAATTGTTTTACCCATTGATTGGGTAATTATTACACAAATTTGCCATACTGCCTTACTTATTAAAGCTAATGTACGCATACGTTAGCTTTAAATTCATTAAAATGCGCTACACTGTAGCGCAAATGGTTATTTTTGGTCTGCAATCGCCTTCTGATACGCTTCTCTAGCCGCTTCGACATTGTTATTTATTATCTCTTCAAAGTTTTCTAAGTCTTTGCAGTAATTAGAAATAAAGCTATCTAGATCATCGTCTGTGCTGCTGCTTTTCGCAGTTCTTCCTGCTTGACCAAAAATATAAACATAAGACTTCTGGCTCCCGATGCGACCTTTGATTTCACCTCGCACGTCTTGCAGGAATATCCGCTCCGCCAAGCGCCTCGCTATCGTAGGCGTTACATCTATCTCTTTTCCGTCTTTAGCGGCTTTATGTAGCCGTACAAGCAACTCAAAAAGCCGACATGATGTCTTGTATCTTTTAATGGCTGCTGTAAGCCTCGCCCCTCTCCTTGGAGCTTCCCATTCGTCATCTTTATAGTTAGCTAGCTCGGTATCAAAAGCATCTTGAATGTTTTGATCTAAAATATATAAATCAAGCATCTTTTGATGATATTCATTATATTTACTTGCAGTTTTTAATTTGTCTTCACTGTTTATTTTCGTCATATTATTATTTTTATTAAAGCTAATATACGCATACATTAGCTTTAATTTTTTTGAAATGCAAATATATTTTTTTTGAAAACTGTACGGAATTTATTAATATACAAATAAAGGTCGGTATTAATTTCCTTAGCCAGCCCACTCTAGTACGGAATTTTTCGTACCTCAAATTTTCCTACTAGAGGCTGGCAAGGGAATTCCCTTGACCCTTTTTAAAAGACAAAACCATGGAAAAGATTCAAAGACACGAACGCATTGAAATACGATTAACGTTAGAGGAAAAAAATAAGTTAATCAGTATGGTTGATAACTCTATCGACTTTAATACTATCGCTAAGTTATTCAGATTTAGAATGTTTGAAGAAGAGTTTTATTTGCCAAAAACCGAGCTTGTTCAAGTTGACCCTGAGTACACAAGGCAGGTTGCAAAAATCGGAAATAATATAAATCAGTTGACGCATCATGTTAATGCTTGCGCCAAAGGTGGGGAAAAATATTCTGCATATGAGCTAGGTGAGTTACTGAAAAATATAGATCTAAAAATCACTCAATTAATTAAACAGCATGTTAAATAAGGTATTCAAATACTCAAAACACAAAGGTCGTTT
>NZ_CAKLCK010000013.1:0-23206 GCF_921292965.1 Allocatenococcus thiocycli | reverse complement strand
ATACCAAGGTTCATGTCTAATGTTCAGGGATGATATCTAGCTTTACGCCGTGGAGTCGTGAATGAAACCGATGAAAAATCTTGCCCAGTATTATGTCGACCTTCTGGTGAAACTGGGGATTGTCCGTTTTTCAATTTTGCTAGCACTTGCGCTGGTGGCGTTAGCTGTCGTGGTACAAGTTGGTATTACCTTGGCACTTAAGGGGCGAGTTGACGATATTGATATCGTACGCTCTGTGTTCTTTGGTCTGCTGATTACTCCTTGGGCGGTGTATTTTCTGTCTGTGGTGGTTGATCAGTTGGAAGAGTCTCGCCAAAGGTTAACTAAGCTGGTTTCCAAGCTGAAAGACATGCGCTCGCGCGACCAAGAACTGAACTTCCAGTTGCAACAGAATATTGAAAAGCTCAATCAAGAGATTGAAGAGCGTATTAAAGCCGAAGAAGCACGCGAAGAAGCGATGAAGGATCTGGAAAATGAGGTCTTTCAGCGTGAACGCACACAGTTAGAGCTTGCGGAGCGAACCGCCTTATTGCGCTCCTTCATTGATGCGTCTCCGGATCTGATTTACTACCGAAATGCGGATGGTGTGTTCTCCGGTTGTAACAGAGCAATGGAAGAGCTGACGGGTAAGAAAGAGCATCAGTTGGTGGGCTTGAGCCCTTGGGACGTCTACAGCAAAGAAATCGCACAGCCAATCGTTGATACGGACCAGAAGGTTTTCACTGATAATCAAGCCATTACCTATGAGCAATGGCTGGAATACCCGGATGGTCGTAAACACTACTTCGAACTGCGTAAAGTTCCTTTTTACAGTAAGGACGGCCGTCATCTGGGCCTAGTTGGTTTTGGTCGTGATATCACCGAACGTAAACGCCATGAGGAGTCTCTGGAAAAAGCCAGCCGAGACAAAACCACTTTCATTTCTACTATCAGTCATGAACTTCGTACTCCACTCAACGGTATCGTCGGCTTGAGCCGAATGCTGCTTGATACTCAACTGACCGAAGAGCAGCGTAAATACATGCAAACCATCAATGTCAGCGCGATTACGCTTGGAAATATTTTCAACGATATTATCGACATGGATAAGTTTGACCGTCGCAAACTAGAGTTATTACCTGAGCCACTTAATTTCGAAGACTTTGTCGCAGAAATAGAGAGTATCTCTGCGTTGATGGCTGAGCAGAAAGGTTTGCGCTTTGACTTAGAACGTTTGAGCGATTTACCGAAAGCGATTGAAGTTGATGCCACCCGTTTACGTCAGGTTATCTGGAACCTGGTCAACAACGCCATGAAGTTCACCAAAGAAGGCGGTGTGGTAATGACGGTGAGTGCGGATGTCGAAGATGATTTCGCGACGATTATTATCGAAGTGGAAGATACCGGTATTGGTATTCCTGAAGAAGAGCTGAATAAGATTTTTGCCATGTATTACCAAGTGAAGTCAGGCAAAGATAACTTACACGCAGTTGGTACTGGCATTGGACTGGCTGTATCTAAACAGCTGATTAACATGATGGATGGTGATATTTCCGTAGCGAGTGAAGAGGGCTACGGCAGTACATTTACCGTTTCTATTCATGTTCCAGTCGTGGCTCTAGAAGAACCTATTATCGACGCGCAACGCGATAATGTTCATTTAAATATCTTTATGGTCGAAGATATCGAACTGAACGTGACCGTGGCGAAATCGCTATTGGAAAGCTTAGGCCATTCAGTCACTGTTGCTATGACGGGACAAGAGGCGTTAGTCAATTTCGTTCCGGATCAGTATGACTTGGTTTTACTGGATATTCAGTTGCCTGATATGACTGGCTTCGATGTGGCGAAATACTACCGAGAGCACTACGACAACTTGCCACCGTTAGTCGCGTTGACGGCAAACGTACTGAAAGATCGTAGAGAATATCTGCAAAACGGCATGGATGATGCAATCAGTAAGCCGTTGGCTGTGCATGCTATTCAGTCTGTGATTGATAAGTTTTTTGTGCACAGAGTGGAAAAACCACAGCCGGTTGAAGTTCTTGAAGTTAAGGAAGAACCTGCGCCATCACCTGTGATTGAGACGCATCTGCTTGACCTCGATATGCTGGAGTCTTACGTTGATATTGTGGGGGCGAAGCCCGTTTATGACAGCATCAAAATGTTTGAAGATATGATGCCAGATTATATTGAAGTACTGGACTCCAATATGATCGCGAAAGATAAAGATGGCATCGTCTCTGAAGCGCACAAGATCAAAGGTGCAGCAGGTTCCATCGGTTTGAAACGTATCCAAAGTGTCGCGCAAAAAGCCCAGTCTCCAGATATGCCTGCCTGGTGGGAGAATATTTCAGATTGGGTTGAAGAAATAAAAAATGAATACCTCAACGATATCCAAGTACTAAAAAGTTGGTTAGAACAAAGGAAATAACATGAAGAAACTTGCATCAGTGGCCATTGCTACTGCACTGCTGTCGGGTTGTAGTGCTGTTCCTGAAGTGAATTGGAAACAAGACAGCCAGATAACAATTAATCAAGTCAATATTGAACTCAAGAGTAACCTCTGGGTAAATCTGATGCCGACAATAGGTGAGTCTCAGGAACCCAACCTTCACGGCTCTCTCTCTTTGGAAAGTGATACGGAGTTACCGGCCAATCTGACAGTAGAAGCTTTGATAATTAAACAAGGTGACGAGCAATGGATGCTGGACGAAGACGCTTTAGAAACTCGGACGCATAGCGAAAACCAGTGGGAAGTCGCGTTTACCTGGCAAAATCAACTTAATACTGAAAAGTGGGTTGAGCTGGCAATACTGCTGGATGATGCCGGTAAAAAACGCTGGCTGGTAGAAAAGTATGTAAAGGTAAACAAGGTCTATTAGCACCTATTCTGCTTAAAAAAGCGGTATAGAAAAAGGGCTTGCTCCAATGAGCAAGCCCTTCATGTTTCTCGTGGAATGAAGAATTAGTCTTCTAAATCACCACAGAAGCGGTAACCTTCACCATGAATCGTTGCGATGATTTCTGGTGTACCTGATACAGATTCGAAGTGTTTACGAATACGACGAATGGTTACGTCAACAGTACGGTCGTGTGGTTTAAGTTCACGGCCTGTCATCTTCTTCAGAAGATCGGCACGTGTTTGGATTTTGCCTGGGTTCTCACAGAAGTGCAGTAGCGCACGGAATTCAGAACGAGGCAGTTTGTAGCTATCACCTGACGGGCTCACCAGTGAACGGCTATTGATATCTAGCACCCAACCGTTGAACTCGTATTTTTCTACCGAGCGTTTTTCTTCTTGAACAGCACTTGCGCTCATTGAGCGACTCAACAAGTTGCGCGCACGGATAGTCAACTCACGTGGGTTGAATGGTTTAGTGATGTAATCATCAGCACCAATCTCAAGGCCTAGAATCTTGTCCACTTCATTGTCACGGCCAGTCAAAAACATCAGTGCGATGTTTGCTTGTTCGCGCAATTCACGTGCAAGTAGAAGACCATTCTTGCCTGGAAGGTTAATGTCCATAATGACCAAGTTGACAGAGTTGTCTGATAATACTTGGTGCATCTCTTCACCGTCACTGGCTTCAAAAACAGCGTATCCCTCTGCTTCAAAAATACTCTTAAGAGTGTTACGAGTTACTTGCTCATCTTCAACGATCAGAATCTGCGGGGTTTGCATTGGCGGTACCTAAATTTGTGACAAAATTGTGCTAATAGAATAAATTCTAGGCAAAAATATAACATACAGGTAATGAAATTTTGATAATAAATCAAGTTAATCAAAATTACACTTCTTTCAGTTATCCGCCTTCCATGGAGATTTACCAGCTCACCTACATCCCGTGGCGACTTTTATTCTAATGGGATATTTACCTTTCATTTCCAGTTTCTTATTGGGGGAGGAAACGTAAACACCCTAGATATGGGGCGAATTTTATATTGTTAACAGCATGCTAACAATGCTCAAATGTTAATTCCATGCAGTTTGTTGATTTACATCAATTGATGAAATTTAACTGTTATTAATCATTTAAGAGTTATGATAGAAAAAAATAATACGAACATCGACGCATCGTTATGGAATGCTTATGCAAATTCTTTTTTTCGCTTTGAAACGAAATGGAATGTTTTGAGCTATGTTGTGATAACTGCTTGGAACCCATACAGTAATTTGCGGTCAAAAGAAGATAACTGCATAATTAATCAAAAGCTAGAAAAGCGTCTAAAACACGTTAACTATGTGCCAGTTACTGTAGGTGACCGTACCTTTGAATGGTACGAAGAGAGTTTTGCGGCGGAGATCTCAATAGACGACGCGATTACATTGGCAAACGAGTTTCAGCAGAATGCGATTTATTATATCTCTCATGACGACATCTACCTTATTGTCTGCGGTGATCCGAGCAATCGACACAAAGTAGCTAAAATGAGTGAGCGACTCGTATAACGAAAACAGGATACTACTCGTTGGAGCGTACTCGGACGAGAAAATTCACGGAGGAAATATGAACGATATAACACCAGATATATGTGACCAATTTGAAGACCAAGTAACGTTACTGAATCTGCCACTACAGAATTTTGGACAACGTTCCGCGTTTTTTGGCGAAATTGTCACAGTGCGCTGTTATCACGACAACTCCAAGGTAAGAGAGGTGCTTGGGCAGGACGGCACAGGCAAAGTGTTAATTGTTGATGGCCATGGTTCATGTCAAAAAGCGCTGCTCGGTGATCAATTGGCCATCCTTGGTATTGAGAATGGATGGGAAGGTATTATTGTCTATGGTGCGGTGCGTGATGTGGCGCAAATGTCACAAATGGATATTGGCATTCAAGCGCTTGGCACATGTCCGTTTAAAACAGAAAAGCGAGGCCTGGGTGAGGTCAATGTGACAGTAACGATGCAAAATCAGTTAGTGCAGCCGAAGCATTATGTTTATGCAGACTGGAATGGGGTGTTGATCTCAAAAGAGAAACTGGATTTTTAGAAGCGAAACCCTAACCCAACTTCAAAGCCTTGTTGCCAATCTTGATAATCTAGAGTTGCGTGAATATCTAACTTGTCAGTAATTTTCACACGACTAGACACCTCGGCAGCAAGGCCCGTATCTTCTTCATCGACACGCTCGTTGGTGTCAGCTTTGAAAGAACGCAGCGTACTCTTAACAGTGACACGATCATTAAAGTGGTAGCTAACGCCACTTAAAAAGCCGCTTTGATTTTGGACTGGGGAGTTGTTGACGCGTGCACCAACATAGAGATCAACTGAATCAAATAACTCGTACGAATAGCCGCCGTCGATGTTCCATACATCGAAGCTATCAGTTTGATAACTGTCACTTGAGATAAATAACTTGTGTGGGGAAGTCATTGCTGCCCCAGGAAGGGTAGGTAGCTCAGTCGCTAAAGAAACACCAGGCATGACAAAAAGTAACAGAAAAAGCCATTTTTTCATGCTCACCACTCCTTGTGTTTCAAAATTTTTTTATTGGTATGTGCTCAGGGCTTCCCAATATTAAAGCATATAATATGAAAGGCGGCTCATTTATTTCCTAAATAATTAACTCTCGTGGACAGTGATCACACTTAAATTGTTGTGAATGAGTTGTTACTTTGAATTTTCTTTGATCTTTGCCGTTTTAGCAAAGATCACCATGAATGTGGGTGTAATGTAAGTTTTTCTCTGCAGAACAAGCTGGGGGATTAACGATAAAGGTAAATTTTTCAAAAAAAATGATTTTTAGTTTATCCTTTTAATTTCAATTGCATACCGCAGGATTTATCTCTGAAAGACTGGAAAATAAACAATTTTTAGTTGACTCTGTTACAGAAACTCGGTAAACGTAGGGTTAAGCAAACACACAATTCGTAGAATATTAATTTATGCCAGTTAACAGCCTCGTTGTAATGACCACCACGATTATTATTACCGACATTACAATTGTTGGGGCAGGCTGCTGAGCGAAAGAAATTCACAAGAAAGGCCTGTATCCAACAAGATACAGGCCTTTTTTTATGCTTTCTTAATACAAAATTTAGACAAGTTTAAGAAGATACACTGGAGGAAGGGATGCGAGTATTGAAGTTTGGCGGTTCATCATTGGCTGATGCAGATCGCTTTTTAAGAGCAGCAGATATCATTGCGAATAATGCTCAACAGGAAGAAGTCGCAGTCGTGCTTTCTGCACCGGGTAAAACAACTAATAAACTGGTTGCTGTGATTGAAGGCGCTTTGCGAAATGGTGAAGCAGAATTACAAATTAACGAGTTAGAAGAATCGTTTAAAACGCTTTTTGCCGATATCCAAGCCTTGGTTCCTAATCTGGATGGGACTGGCTACGACAACCAAGTTAAAACCTCGCTCTCTCAATTACGTCAATTTGTCCATGGCATCAGCCTGTTAGGCATGTGTCCAAACAATGTGAATGCGCGCATCATCAGTAAAGGTGAACGTGTTTCGATTCAACTGATGAAAGCGGTACTTGAAGCAAAAGGTCAAAAAGCCAGCTTAATTGATCCGGTTGAATACCTTTATGCTCAAGGCGATCATCTTGAAGCGATGGTTGATGTTGATATTTCTACACAAAACTTCCGCCAAAAGCCTCTTCCTCAAGGTCATGTCAACATCATGCCTGGTTTTACTGCCGGCAATGAGAAAGGAGAACTGGTTACTCTAGGTCGTAACGGTTCTGACTATTCGGCCGCGGTTTTGGCTGCTTGTCTTCGCGCCGATTGTTGTGAAATCTGGACTGACGTTGATGGCGTATACAACTGTGATCCTCGCTTGGTAGAAGATGCACGACTATTAAAATCACTGAGCTATCAGGAAGCGATGGAGTTGTCTTACTTCGGTGCGTCCGTTCTGCACCCGAAAACCATCGCTCCAATTGCTCAATTCCACATTCCATGCTTAATCAAGAACAGTTTTAACCCGCAAGGTGCAGGTACGCTGATTGGCCAAGATACTGGTGAAGATAACCTGGCTATCAAGGGTATTACTACTCTGAATGACCTGACCATGGTGAACGTTTCTGGCCCAGGTATGAAAGGCATGGTTGGCATGGCGAGCCGTGTATTTGGAGCTATGTCTTCAGCGGGTGTTTCAATCGTACTGATCACTCAGTCATCATCAGAATACAGCATCAGCTTCTGTATCGAAGCTGAAGATAAAGCAAAAGCGCAGCAGACACTGGCAGAAGCATTTGAGCTGGAACTGAAAGACGGTCTGCTGGAACCAGTAGAGTTTATCGATGATGTCGCTATCGTGACATTGGTTGGTGATGGTATGCGTACGTCACGCGGCGTTGCTTCACGTTTCTTCTCATCTCTTGCTGAAGTGAACGTGAATATTGTTGCAATCGCACAGGGTTCTTCAGAGCGCGCTATCTCAGCGGTTATCCCAGAGGATAAGATCTCTGAAGCAATCAAAGCCTGTCACATGAACCTGTTCAATTCTAAACACTTCCTTGATGTTTTCGTCGTAGGTATCGGTGGTGTTGGTGGCGAGCTGGTGGATCAGATTGAACGTCAACAAGCGAAACTGGCTGAAAAAGGCATCATCATTCGCGTATGTGGTCTGGCAAACAGTAAGGGTCTGCTTCTGGATAGTGAAGGGCTGCCACTGGAACACTGGCGTGACCGCATGTCTTCAGCTACTGAAGAGTTCAGCCTAGCGCGCCTGATTGCACTTGTGCAACGTAACCACATCATTAACCCTGTTTTGGTTGATTGTACTTCGAGTGAAGCCATTGCTAACCAGTACGCTGATTTCTTGGCGGCAGGTTTCCACGTTGTTACTCCAAATAAGAAAGCCAATACAGCAAGCATGGCTTACTACCACCAGCTTCGCGATGTAGCACGCAGCTCTCGTCGTAAATTGATGTACGAGACAACGGTTGGTGCGGGTTTGCCGGTTATCGAAAACCTGCAGAATCTTATTTCAGCAGGCGATGAGCTTGAACGATTCACCGGTATTTTGTCTGGTTCACTATCTTACATCTTCGGTAAGCTAGACGAAGGCATGAGCTTGAGCGAAGCGACAAACATCGCGAAAGAAAACGGCTTCACCGAACCGGATCCTCGTGATGATCTATCGGGTATGGATGTGGCTCGTAAGCTTCTTATTCTGGCTCGTGAAGCGGGAATGTCGCTAGAGTTGGAAGACGTTGTGGTTGATCAAGCGCTGCCACCGGGCTTTGATGATTCAGGCAGTGTTGATGAGTTTATGGCGAGACTTCCTGAAGCTGATGCGTACTTTAAAGATCTTGTCGCAAAAGCCGCTGAAGAGGGTAAAGTTTTACGTTATGTTGGTGAAATCAATGATGGTAAGTGCAAAGTCAGCATTGCTATCGTTGATGAAAATGATCCAATGTTCAAAATTAAAGATGGTGAGAACGCACTGGCGTTTTACAGCCGTTACTACCAACCAATCCCATTGGTACTTCGTGGTTACGGTGCAGGTACGGAAGTTACCGCAGCAGGCGTATTTTCAGATGTGATGCGTACTTTAGGTTGGAAACTAGGGGTATAACAGTAATGAGTTCAAGTGATATGGATGTAGTGGTTTATGCCCCAGCATCAATTGGTAATGTAAGCGTAGGTTTTGATGTTTTGGGAGCGGCTGTCTCTCCTATCGATGGCACCTTATTGGGTGATCGAGTCCTAGTGAAATCTGGTTCTGAGCCATTCAGCTTGAAAACCGCAGGTAACTTCGTCTCGAAGTTACCTACAGAACCAAAAGAAAACATCGTTTACGACTGTTGGGTTGTATTTGCTCGCGAGCTAGATAGAAAGGGCGCAGAGCTGAAACCACTGGAAATGACACTCGAGAAGAACATGCCTATCGGTTCTGGTCTTGGTTCCAGTGCTTGTTCTATTGTTGCTGCATTAGATGCTTTGAACCGTTTTCACGGACAACCGCTTAATGAAACTGAGCTGTTAGCGCTAATGGGCGAGATGGAAGGTAAAATTTCTGGTGGTATCCATTATGACAATGTTGCACCTTGTTACTTAGGTGGCGTGCAGTTGATGCTTGAAGAGCTTGGTATCATTAGCCAGGAAGTGCCATGTTTTGATGATTGGTACTGGGTAATGGCTTATCCGGGAATCAAAGTGTCTACTGCTGAAGCTCGAGAGATCCTACCATCTCAGTACCGTCGACAAGATATCATAGCTCACGGTCGACACCTTGCAGGCTTTATTCACGCGTGTCATTCTGGTCAACCGGAACTTGCGGCGAAAATGATCAAAGACGTGATCGCAGAACCGTATCGTGAGAAACTGCTACCAGGTTTTGCAAACGCTCGCCAATACGCAGCATCTGCAGGCGCGTTAGCAACCGGTATTTCTGGCAGTGGCCCAACACTGTTCAGTATTTGCAAAGAGAAAGATGTCGCTGAGCGAGTTGCTCGCTGGTTAGAACAAAACTACGTACAAAACGAAGAAGGATTCGTCCACGTTTGTCGTCTGGATAAACAGGGTTCGAAAGTAACAGGAAGTGAGCTATGAAGCTTTACAATATAAAAGAAAATGATGAACAAGTTTCCTTTGGCCAAGCCGTTCGCCAAGGATTAGGTCGTAACCAAGGCCTGTTTTTTCCATCGGAATTACCAAAATTTGATGATATTGATGCGCTGCTAGAAGAAGACTTTGTCTCGCGTAGTACAAAAATTCTTTCTGCATTGATTGGTGATGAGCTGACAGAAGACCAAGTGAACTCCATGGTTGATGCGGCTTTCCAATTCCCAGCGCCTATCAAACAAGTAAAAGATGGCGTTTATGCGTTAGAGCTTTTCCATGGTCCGACACTGGCGTTTAAAGACTTCGGTGGTCGTTTTATGGCGCAATCACTGGCTGCGGTATCTACTGGTGGTAAGATCACGATTCTTACAGCAACATCCGGTGATACAGGTGCTGCGGTTGCACATGCTTTCTACGGTATGGAAGACATCAACGTTGTAATTCTTTACCCTAAAGGCAAAATCAGCCCGCTACAAGAAAAGCTGTTCTGTACGCTAGGTAAGAACATCCATACAGTAGCAATTAACGGTGACTTCGATGCTTGTCAGGCACTTGTTAAGCAGGCATTTGATGATGCCGCTCTGCGTGAAGAAATCGGTCTAAACTCAGCGAACTCAATCAACATCAGCCGTTTGATGGCGCAAATCTGCTACTACTTTGAAGCAGCAGCGCAAATGAGTAAACAAGAGCGTGAGAACCTGGTTATCTCTGTACCAAGTGGTAACTTCGGTAACCTAACCGCTGGTTTGCTGGCAAAAGCGCTTGGTTTACCAATTAAACGTTTTATTGCTGCAACAAATGCGAACGATACAGTACCTCGCTACCTAGAAACAGGACAGTGGGATCCAAAACCAACGGTTGCAACGACATCTAACGCGATGGACGTAAGCCAACCAAACAACTGGCCACGTATCGAAGAGCTTTGCCGCGTAAAAGAGTGGGGCTTGGAAACGCTGGGCAAAGGTGCAGTTTCTGATGAGCAAAGTGCTGAGTCAGTAAAAGAGCTGAACTCACTGGGTTACCTATGCGAGCCGCATGGTGCAATCGCTTATCGCGTACTGGATGAGCAACTTCAAGCTGGTGAGACTGGTTTGTTCCTATGTACTGCTCACCCTGCGAAGTTCAAAGAAGTGGTTGATGATATCTTAGGATCTGATATCGACCTACCAGCACCACTGGCTAAGCATGCTGTGATGGACCTATTGTCTGAAGATTTAGATGCGGATTTTGATGCACTAAAAACAGTACTGCGTCGCGTACAATAAGCTAAATGCAAGCTAAATGAGAAGGTGGAGCTTAGTCTCCACCTTTTTTATTTTATAGAGGCAATAAAAAACGACGCTCAGTGAGCGCCGCTTTCAAAACTTACCGGGGTGTCTCTTTATTATAGAGATTCAGTAAACGTACGTGCGATTACATCACGTTGCTGTTCTGGAGTTAGTGAGTTGAAACGCACTGCGTAGCCAGAAACACGAATGGTTAGCTGAGGGTATTTTTCAGGGTTAGCGACTGCATCTTCTAGTGTTTCGCGCTTAAGCACGTTCACGTTTAAGTGCTGACCACCTTCAATTTTAGGTGCCGTTTCGATTGCTACTTCACGGCTTTCGTATTCACCTAGGTCGCTGATTGCAATAACTTGGTCAGCTTCATAGCCTGCTGATGCTGCAATACAACGAGCTTCGTTTTTTTCACCATCTAGTAGCCAGATAGAGTTTAGTAGTTCGTCATTTGCCGCTTTAGTAATTTGGATACCTTGGATCATTACTGTCTCCTAGTCCACTTACGTGGTGTTTATTGGTGTTAGTTTTCAAACTTTTATTGAGCTGAGTATTATATAGCTAATAACCACTATTTTAATATTGATTTAAGTCAAAAAACAACCAAAAACATTAATTTTATTAAGGTTGTTTTGTTGAGGTAAATCAATAAAGTGTTTAAAAACATACTGATTACACTATTTTTGATAAGATAAAAAATATTTTAAATGTAATTATGTTGTTAATTTACTACATATTGTTGATTTGAATTTAACCTGTGATGTGTAACTAATTGTATTTAGGTACGCACACTGAAAGTCTGAAGTGATTAAATGACAAACATGAAAAACAAGTTTGGGAACAAGATGATCGGCGCTCACGTCTCTGCGGCTGGTGGTGTCGATCAGGCCCCTTTGCGTGCGCGTGAGATTGGCGCTAATGCTTTTGCTTTATTTACCAAAAACCAGCGTCAGTGGGTGGCAAAACCTCTTGAAGCTAAAACCATCAGTGCATTTAAAGCCAATTGCAAAATGCTCGGGTTTGGTACTGAAAGCATTTTACCGCATGACTCCTACCTGATTAACTTAGGCGCACCAGAAGAAGAGAAGCTTGATAAATCTCGAGCGGCATTCATCGATGAAATGGAGCGTTGTAATCAGCTTGGTCTGACACTTTTGAACTTTCACCCAGGAAGTCACTTAAAGAAAGTATCTGAACAAGAGTGTTTAGCGACGATTGCAGAATCAATTAATCTTGCGCATAAAGCAGTACCAGATGTTATTGCTGTTATTGAGAACACGGCGGGTCAGGGTACCAACCTAGGCTGGAAGTTTGAGCATCTCGCTGAAATCATTGAGCAAGTGGATGATAAAGAGCGCGTGGGTGTGTGCATCGATACTTGTCATACTTTTACCGCAGGCTACGATTTAAGAACGAAAGAAGATTGCCAACACACATTTGCGGAATTCGACCGTATCGTTGGTATGCACTATTTAAGGGCGATGCATTTAAATGATTCAAAAGTCGAATTTGCTAGTAGGGTTGATCGTCATCATTCTCTAGGGAAAGGTGAAATCGGTTGGGACTGCTTTGAGTATATTGCCAAAGACTCTCGTTTTGATGGTATCCCTCTGATTTTAGAGACAATTGACCCTGATATTTGGCATCGAGAAATTGATACTCTTCGTGGTTACCATTTGGAAGAATTCAATAAAAATTAATGCCGTTGTCATAGTTGGCACTTTTCTTTCTTAGTGGTTACTGGGGCCATACAAAGAAGGATTGCATTATGTCTCGACCAAACACTTTTACTCCTTTTTCACATACCAGACGTTCGGTTCGTTTACCTGCACCTAATCGTCATATCACGGGCCAAGGTCACTTCCGAACGCCGCAGAAACATTAAATTCGAATTACCGCTCTCAAGTTGGGGGAAGTTTTTGTCTGTTTAAGTGTTGCTGGTTAGAATAGAGCAACACTTTCGGACAGGAACTTTCTATGAATCAGTCACCGACATGGCACGATGTGATCGGCGAAGAAAAAAAACTCAGCTACTTTGTCGACACCTTAAACTTTGTTGAATCGGAACGTTCGGCGGGGAAAACGATCTATCCGCCAAGCAAAGATGTGTTTAATGCGTTTCGCTATACCGAGTTTAACGATGTAAAGGTGGTGATTTTAGGTCAGGATCCTTATCACGGTCCGAATCAGGCGCACGGATTGTGTTTTTCGGTTTTACCTGGTGTGAGAACCCCGCCCTCATTGGTGAACATATACAAAGAGCTCGCTCAGGATATCGACGGTTTTGAAATCCCTCAACATGGATTCTTGCAAAGTTGGGCCGAGCAAGGTGTATTACTGCTTAATACCGTGTTGACGGTTGAGCAGGGCAAAGCACATTCACATTCGAAAACGGGATGGGAAGCGTTCACTGATAAAGTGATTGAAGCGATAAACATGCATCAGCAGGGAGTTGTGTTCCTGTTATGGGGCGCGCACGCGCAGAAAAAGGGAAGATTTATTGACCGTTCCAAGCATCATGTCCTTACTGCTCCTCATCCTTCTCCGCTCTCTGCCCATCGAGGCTTTCTGGGGTGTAAGCACTTCTCTCAAGCAAACCAACTACTTACAGCCCAAGGTAAAGAGCCGATCAATTGGCATTTGCCGATGACGGTGTAAAGCTAACAACAGCGATTAAGGTTTTCTTATCGCTGTTTTTTTGAGCAGGCTCAAGCTGGTAATGCATTTCTCATGTACACTTATTAGAAGCAGGTGTTAAGGAGAGACGCTATGATGATCGAAAGAATTCGACGCGAACACGGCTACATGGTTCGCCTGTTGGCTATATTGCGCCACAAACTTAATGAAATAAAACAAGAACGTGCCATTAACTATGCGTTAGTGGGGGAGATTGTTGACTACCTCTCTACTCATTCAGAACAAGTTCACCATCCAAAAGAGGACATCCTCTACCATCATTTTCTAGAACATTATGGTAAGCAACGAACCATGGAGAACCTAGAGCAGGAACATAAAGATCTAGCCGAAAAAACCAAAGAATTCTCAACGGTGATCGAGATGATTCTGCAAGATGCTGTGGTACCTCAAGATGTGTTTGTAAGACATCTTGAAGATTTCATTGATTCACAGAAACGCCACCTCGAACTTGAAGAGCGGAAGATCCTGCCGTTAATAGAAGAGCTGTTTACGACTGAAGACTGGCAGTACGTAGAAAGTCTCTGGAGTGAAAATGAGGATGATCCGGTATTTGGCGACACCATTGCTGACCGCTATAAACAGTTGGCGGAGCGTGTGCGTCAGAGCGATATGGAATACATCTAAAGTAACGTTCGCCCGGGCAAATGTTGAATCTGCTCGGGTTTTCTCACCACTTTTCTTATTTAATAAGAATTAACGAGAAATAAAGTTAAGCCTGAATATGGGTTTAACGAGCTCAAAATTCTCAATATATGAGAACGAAGGCCGAGTGCATTCTAAGTGCTCTTAGCCCCCTTGATGAATCGCTCTTTTCGAAATAACAAAAGGCACCCGTAAGGTGCCTTTTGTTCGAATTAGAGTTTGATGTCGTCTAGGTTGTAATCGTTACAGACATCAAGTTCACGCAGCTCTTTTAATAAATTGCGTCTGTCGTTCATCTCTTCAATTTCTCGCCATTTTCGTTTCATTGGTTTGGCACGAGATTTGGTTGTTGAGGTAGTATCCAGATTAAAAATGTCATCTAGTTGAAAGCCGTCCATAAGCCACCTTACCTTGTTTATCTAAACTGTTGTAACCAGTCCTTGTGGAGATTTTTAATTACCACAATAATTGTGAGAATAGCCATGACATATTTCGATTTTGTGTCTGTATCATGACATTTTCGTGCAAAAACACTTCCACAATCACACTTTAGTTTGTCTTTCTTGCATAAAAAATGCCCAAACGAGCCAGTGAAAACGATTAAATGAAGAGATTTTCTGTGTTAACGAGAAGGCTGGAATTAGAGCATAAAGCCAAGGTAAAAGTTGCATAAAACCACTTTGGTGAAATAGTGGTCGACTAACGATTTTATTAAGGAGGTAACTTTCTGTTACACCTTATGAATACTAGCCTTAAACCGAAAACATGGACCGAAACGCTATTGGTTATAAATTGAATATCATTGTTATCTTTAGGTAAGAGATATGTTGCGTTATGTGATGGTTGAGTCTTCTATTTATGTTATTTTTTGGTGGCTTTATAGTGAAATATAACAATATTAAGCATTTAGTTTCATATTGATTTTTGTGTCTCTAGGTTGCATTATCCGCCCGTCAAAAAATACGCTGGTACGTAAAATGGATGCATGAAGCGACATTTACGATTCTAGATTGCCCTTAAAAACAAACACTACTTAATTAGCTAAGCACACTTTGACACTTAGCAGGCAATCTGGTGGATGGCTAGGATGCATAGACCGGCGCAACTCACTTTGAGGTACGCATGACAGACTTAATCAATTTGATGAACGATCTCCTTTGGGGGGCGATTCTGGTTTATCTTCTTGTTGGTGTAGGTATTTACTTCACCTTTCGATTGGGATTCATCCAGTTCCGCCACTTCGGGCACATGTTTTCGGTTCTAAAGAACAGTCGCAAAGCAGACAAAGCTGGTATTTCTTCTTTCCAAGCACTTTGTACCAGTCTCGCAGCACGTGTTGGTACCGGTAATATGGCCGGTGTGGCAGTTGCACTAACAGCGGGCGGACCAGGCGCTATCTTCTGGATGTGGCTAATCGCGATGCTGGGTATGGCAACATCGTTTGCAGAGAGTACTCTGGCACAGCTATACAAAACCAAAGATGATGATGGCAACTACCGTGGTGGTCCTGCTTACTACATGGAAAAAGGTTTGGGCATGCGCTGGATGGGCGTCTTGTTCTCGGTTTTCCTAATCATCGCTTTTGGTTTGGTATTCAATGCCGTTCAAGCTAACTCTATTGCTAATGCGATGAGTACGGCATTTGGCTGGAACTCTCTATACGTTGGTATTGGTGTTGTTGCCTTGTCTGCTGCGGTTATCTTTGGTGGTATCAAGCGTATCGCTAAAGTCGCGGAAATGATTGTTCCACTTATGGCACTGCTTTACCTTGCGCTCGCGCTAGTGGTTGTGTTTGCCAACATCGAGAAGCTTCCAGCGGTACTTGCTCTGATTGTTAAGAGTGCTTTTGGTCTGCAAGAAGCAGCGGCTGGTGGTTTAGGTTACGCTATCGCACAAGCGATGATTAACGGTGTAAAACGCGGCCTGTTCTCGAACGAAGCTGGTATGGGTTCTGCGCCTAACGCAGCGGCATCAGCAACGCCGTACCCGCCGCATCCTGCGTCTCAGGGTTACGTTCAGATGCTGGGTGTGTTTATGGATACAATCGTGATCTGTTCTTCTACGGTAGCGATCATCCTGATGTCTGGTGAATACGTAGGTCAGGCGACAGAGGTTACCGGTATCGAACTGACACAGCGCGCATTGAGCTCACAAGTGGGCGACTGGGGTGGCATTTTTGTTGCTGTCGCAATCTTCTTCTTCGCGTTTACTTCGATCATTGCAAACTACTCATACGCTGAGACTAACTTAGTCTTCCTTGAGCATAACCATAAAGCGGGTATCGGTATTTTCCGAATCATCTTCCTGGGTATGGTGATGTTTGGTGCGGTAGCTTCGTTACCAATGGTCTGGTCGTTGGCTGATGTGTCAATGGGTCTAATGGCGATTGTGAACTTGGTGGCGATTATTCTGCTATCGGGCATCGTTATCAAGCTGGCTAAAGACTACAACCGTCAGCTAGACGCTGGTAAGGTACCAACATTTGATGCTAACGATTTCCCAGAGCTGAAATCTCAGCTGGAAGAAGGCATTTGGTACAACGACAAAAAAGACTGAGTGTCATAGTTAAAAGCTATTAGCACGATTTATAAAGCCATGCAGACAATGCATGGCTTTTTTTGTACCCTTAACGGTATATAAAATTAAAAGGATAGAGTCAAAGTCATGCTTATCGTAGTTTCTCCTGCTAAGACACTGGATTATGAGTCTCCGTTAGCAACGGAAAAGTTTACTCAACCTGAGTTAATTGAATTCTCCAAAGAACTGATCGAAGTTTGCCGTAAATTGACACCTGCTGATGTTGCGTCGTTAATGAAGGTGAGCGACAAAATTGCAGATCTGAACGTAGGGCGATTCCAAGAGTGGAGTGAAACCTTCACGACTGAAAATTCACGTCAGGCGATCCTCGCGTTTAAAGGGGACGTTTATACGGGGCTTGAAGCGGAAACCTTGTCTGAAGCTGACTTTGATTACGCTCAGGATCATCTGCGTATGCTATCTGGCCTTTACGGTTTGTTGAAGCCATTGGATTTGATGCAGCCATACCGTCTGGAAATGGGTACTAAGCTTGCGAACGATAATGGCACTAACTTGTACCAGTTCTGGGGCAATATCATCACTGACAAGCTTAATGAGGCGATTTCAGCGCAAGGTGACAATGTGCTTATTAACCTTGCATCAAATGAATACTTTAAAGCGGTGAAACCTAAGAACCTTGACGCTCAGGTTATTACGCCAATTTTTAAAGATTGTAAGAATGGCCAATACAAAGTGATCAGCTTCTACGCGAAAAAAGCGCGTGGCATGATGGCGCGTTATATTATCGAAAATCGCATTGAGAGTGTGGCTGACCTGACCAAGTTTGATACGGCGGGTTACTACTTTGTTGAAGAAGAGTCGACGCCAACTGAGCTGGTCTTTAAACGAGAAGAGCAGAACTAAGCTCAAACTCCGGACACAAAAAAGGGTTGGCATTGCCAACCCTTTCGCTATTTTAGACTTACAAGCTTACTTTTTTTTAGCGACTTTCTTTTTCGCAGTTTTCTTCTTATCGTCTTTTTTCTTTTTCTTCTTAAACACAGGTTTTTTGTGTTTTGGACGCATCTCTTTGATGAAACGCTCTTTGATGTCTTCTTTAACGTAACGAGCGACGCGATCCATCATTGGCTGGTCGTGCGCTTCTACAATTGAGATAGCGTTACCTTTTTTTCCAGCACGAGCAGTACGGCCAATTCGGTGCAGGTAAACATCTGCTGTACGTGGCAAGTCGTAGTTGATCACGTGTGACACATCAGGAAGGTCGATACCACGAGCCGCAACGTCTGTTGCCAGTAGAACGTTAACCGTACCATCACGGAAACGTGCAATTGCGTTGTTACGGCGGTCTTGTGGCATTTCGCCTTGAATCCATGAACATGGAATCTGTGCGCTTTCAAGCTGGCTACGCAGTTCAGCCAGACGTTCACGCGTCTTGAGGAAGACGATTGTACGTTCTGCTTGCTCCGTGATGATGTGCTTGAGTAGCGCGAGTTTATGCTCTGCGTCGTCCGCTCGGTGATACCATTGTGCGATCTTCTTGCGTTCGCGTAGCGGTGACTTCGCATCGATCTCTGCAGGTTCATTCAGTAGGTCCGCAGTAAAGCCTTCAACGCCTCTGCCTTCTAATGTTGCAGAGAACAGAAGGGTTTGCTTACGCCAGCGACACTCGTTCGATAGACGATCGACTGTTGGCGCAAAGCCCATGTCTAGCATGCGGTCGGCTTCGTCTAGGATTAACCATTCAATCGCACGGCAATCAAAGCGTTCAGCTTCAATGTATTCGCGCAGACGACCTGGTGTCGCAACAACGATGTCTTGCGTGGTAGCAAGAATGTCAGCGTGCTCTTGGTACTGAACACCACCAGTGATAGTAAAAATATTGAGCTTAGTATTTTTCGCCAGTGCACGGGCTTGATCCGCAACCTGCATTGCCAACTCACGCGTTGGGGTTAGGATAAGGATACGCGCAGGTCCAGGTTTACGACGTGGAAAATCCTGTAGGTATTGTAGAGCAGGCAATACGAATGCTGCTGTTTTACCTGTGCCAGTCGGTGCTGACGCTAGAATGTCACGACCATCCAACGCTTGTGGGATTGCTTCTGCCTGGACTTTTGTTGGGCGTTCGAAGCCCATTTCTTCAATGGCATCAAGTAAGTTTGAGTCTAGATCAAGTTCAGCAAAGGTTCTGATCACAATGAGTTCTCCACAAGCAAGGCTTGGTTAATGGTTCGCCGCAACAGCTTAAAATACGAAAAGGTCGCACATTATAAAGTGATTGGTGATAAGGATCACATGTTATTTCACATCTTAAGATAAAACTCACGGGTTAGCCGGACAAAATCGTCGCTGTACCCTCCTGGTGAGTGAATGATCAAGTGAGATATTTGAGTGTCACAAGGCTGCTTCGCTAACTCAAACAGCACACGATGAACTGGCTTTCTCTCTGATGGCTGCACACGGCAAAGACGAGATAAATACCAGCCCTGTTGTAATGCTAACTCGATAAACTGCTCACCTTCGGTGACAGGTAACACAAAGCTGGCTTTTCCATCCTCTTCTAACAGTTGGTAACAACGATGCAGCAAGGCGTCATGGCGCAGAGAGTCTGTGTGTCTTGCTGTCGCTCGCTGACTCTGTTTGGATTGCTCGCCACTATTGAAATAGGGTGGGTTACAAATGATTCGCTGGAATAACTGAGATGGTGTGAAGGTCAGCACATCGGCATGAAAAACAGATAACCTCTCTTGCCATGGAGAGTGAGTAAAGTTTTTCTGAGCGGCATCGATTGCTGTGGTTTCAATATCTACGGCCGTTATCTTCGCTCGGCTAAAGCGTTGGGCACACATTAATGCCAACAAACCTGTGCCTGTGCCTATATCGAGTATCTCAGCATCTTCAGGGCTTTCAACCCAGGCTCCTAGCATCACGCCATCTGTACTGACCGGCATGCCACTTTCACCACCTTCGATGAAAAACTGCTTAAACTTGAAGCTCTTAGTTTTATGTTTTTCGTTATTCATGTTTATTTTATATATGCTCTATATTTCAGTTCTTTCATCTAATGTTTATTAATTGTTTGGTTTGTTGTGTTGCAGGTTAGTAAATTGTATCGATGTTTGAACGAGATAAATTTCTAGATTTTTGTTTTATATTGGTTAGATTAACTGGTTTTTAATTCTATATATAAATTAATATGGTGTTTTTTTCTCATAGGTTGCCAAATGATGATTCTTTCGTCATTATGCGGCGCTATTTTATAGATTGAACCACGAGTACTTGTTAATAACAAAGACTCCAAAAGTGGTCGATGCATAACACAACATTCACACATTTTTTAGACAAGGGTTATCTGTGAAACAGACATTAAAACTAACAGATATTATCGCAGTAGGCTTTATGCTGTTTGCGTTCTTTTTAGGTGCTGGCAACATCATCTTTCCACCGTTGGCTGGCCAATTGGCTGGTGAAAACCTAATGCCAGCGATGTTCGGTTTCTTGCTAACAGCGGTAGGTCTACCTCTTATTACTATCGTTGCTATCGCTGTAGCTGGCGGAACTTGGGATCATCTAACGCAAGATCTACCGAAAAAAGCAGCGGTTGTGATGGCAGCGTTGATCTTCATTATTATTGGCCCTGCATTTGCGGCTCCTCGTACAGGCCTTGTGGCATACGAAATGGCTGTTAAACCATTTTTTATTGAAGCGTCTCAAACAAACCTGACGGCATTCTCAGTGCTGTTCTTTGTTGTCGCGATGCTATTCTCATGGTTCCAGGGACGTTTGATCGACCTGATTGGTAAGGTGCTGACTCCTGTCCTGTTCCTTGGTTTGATTGTTCTTGCTCTTGCAGTATTTATTGATCCTCAAGGTGAAATGATCGGTGCAACAGGCGAGTACTTAACTCAACCGCTAACGAAAGGCTTCCTAGAAGGTTACAACACCATGGATACCTTCGCGTCACTGATGTTCGGTATGCTGATGGTGGATGCGCTTCGTGGTAAAGGCATTACTGAGCGCGCGGCAACGACAAAATACCTGATTTTTGCTGGCTGTATTGCAGCTGCTGGTCTGGCGTTCGTATACATTTCGCTGTTCTACTTAGGCGCAACAAGTGCAACAGTAGCAGCGGGTGCTGATAATGGTGGTTTGGTTCTGAGCCAATACGTTCAGGCACTGTTTGGTCCTTACGGTCAAATCGTACTTTCAGTGATCGTATTACTGGCATGTTTGACCACAGCTATCGGTCTTATCTCTGCGTGTTCTGATTTCTTCAGTTCTAAAACGTCGCTGTCTTACAAACACTGGGTTCTGATTAACGGTTCTGTGTGTGCGTTGGTTGCTAACGTTGGTCTTGCGCAGTTGATTTCTCTGTCTGTTCCAGTGCTGTTCGCACTGTACCCTGTAGCAATTGCATTGGTAGCGTTAACGTTTGTGCGTAGCAAACTGCCTAACACTCGCTTTGCTTACCGTGCAGTACTGCTTGTTTCTTTGTTGTTTGCGTTACTAGATGCAGCAAAAGTAGCTGGTATGGATGTCTCGGCTTTCAACATGCTACCTCTATTTGAAATCGGTATGGGTTGGGTTCTGCCAACGCTGGCTGCGATCATTTGTATGTTCTTCATTTCTAAGCCTCAGAATGAGCTGGTAGAAGAAACGGCGTAAGTTTACATAACGACGAATAACAAAAAGCCCGATGAAGTGATTCATCGGGCTTTTTATTTTTGGCGTGGAAACCGAATGGCGATTAAAGCGTATCGTGGAATTCGACCAGCACTTGTTCACACCACTTCTCAATGCGTTCGTCACTCAAGTCGTACTGAGAATCTTCATCTAATGCCAGACCTACAAATTGGCTGCCATCTTCAGTGAGTGCTTTAGAGGCTTCGAATTCATAGCCTTCATTAGGCCAGTAACCAATAAATTGTGCGCCAGTTTCTTTCAGCTCATCATGGAGCAGACCCATAGCATCCAGATACCATTCACCGTAGCCTTCTTGATCGCCCAAACCAAATAATGCGACCACTTTTCCTTTTAATGGCGTCGTTGCGATGTCTTGCCAAATAGCACTCCAGTCCTCTTGGATTTCACCAAAGTCCCAGGTAGAAATACCAATGAGCAATAAATCGTAGTCAGCCATCAAAGCTAGCGGTGTCTCTTTCACATTGTGAATGTCGACAAGATCTTCTCCAATGATGGAACGAATTTTCTCTGCTGCCATTTCGGTATAGCAGGTCGTAGAGCCGTAAAAGAGTCCGATTTTCATTATATTCGTCGTATTTTATGTTGCTGTTGTAGAGGATTTTAACCTTAAACTGCCTGCGAATGCAGCGAATATCGTTAGATTAACGCACTAAGCTATTTTTTTATGGCATTCAAACAGGGGCTGTCTTACCCTCAGAGGTTAATTAAAAAAACAAAAAAGGAAGCGCGAATGACAGCACAGCTGCCTGTCAATCAACAAGATTTTGCTTTTGTGGAGCAATTCTTAGACGCGATGTGGATGGAGCGAGGACTGTCTGAGAACACGCTAGCTTCATACCGAAATGATCTAATTAAACTTCTTACCTGGATGGAGCAACAGCGTTACCGTCTCGATTTTATAAGCTTAGCTGGCCTTCAAGAGTATCAAAGCTACTTGGTCGATTTAGATTACAAACAGACGTCCCGTGCACGAATGTTATCGGCGATTCGCCGTCTGTTTCAGTATCTTCATCGCGAAAAAGTACGCGCCGATGACCCTAGCGCATTGTTAGTCAGCCCTAAATTACCGCAGCGTTTACCGAAAGACATCAGCGAAGAGCAAGTCGATGCTTTACTGGATGCGCCTGATCCTAATGACCCGGTAGAATTGCGCGACAAAGCGATGTTAGAGTTACTTTACGCGACAGGGCTTCGTGTTACTGAACTGGTAAGCCTGACGATGGAAAACGTCAGTTTACGTCAGGGCGTGGTCCGAGTGACGGGTAAGGGGGGCAAAGAGCGCTTGGTACCGATGGGTGAGAACGCCGTTGACTGGATTGAAACTTTTATTCAGCAAGGTCGGCCAGCACTGCTGGGAGAGACTTCTTCGGATGTGGTTTTCCCAAGTAAACGCGCACGGCAAATGACTCGTCAGACGTTCTGGCATCGTATTAAATACTATGCTGTGATAGCGGGAATCGATACCGATCAATTATCGCCGCATGTGTTACGTCACGCGTTTGCAACACATTTACTGAACTATGGCGCAGATCTCAGGGTCGTACAGATGCTACTAGGGCATAGTGACTTATCGACCACGCAAATTTATACTCACGTGGCGACTGAACGACTGAAGCAGATCCACAGTCAACACCACCCAAGAGCATAGTGATGGTTTATTCATCCCTTCTCATTGGACGAAAGAACGTATTTTTAAGGTGATTTTAATGAGCGTATTACGCCGACTAACTCTGCTGACTTTACCATTTTTTGTTACCGCTTGTGGGGCGGAAGAAAGTCAGGCTAAAACGGAAACTCCTGCACAACAAGTTGCTCCAACGGCGCAACAACAACTTTTGATGAAGCAG
>NZ_CAKLCK010000012.1:0-64363 GCF_921292965.1 Allocatenococcus thiocycli | reverse complement strand
AAACCGAGCAATTTGCTAAAAGAAATAAAAGGTGGAGAAGAACATGTCCTCTCAAACTCCGGTTGTAACCGTAGATGGACCGAGTGGTGCAGGTAAAGGCACTTTGTGTATGTTGCTGGCGAAAAAGTTGGGTTTCCAACTCTTAGACTCTGGCGCGATTTATCGAGTACTTGCACTGGCTGCTATTCACCATGGTGTTGATACTGAGTCTGAGGACGCACTTGTCCCATTGGCTACACACCTAGATGTTCAATTTATCGCTGAAGGTGACTTGGTTAAGGTTATCTTAGAAGGCGAAGATGTCTCCGGTGAGCTTCGTAAAGAAGAAACGGGTATGGCTGCATCTAAAGTCGCTGCGCTACCACGTGTTCGTGAAGCATTATTGCGTCGTCAGCGTGCCTTTGAAACAGCACCTGGTTTGGTTGCTGATGGCCGTGATATGGGAACCGTTGTATTCCCACAAGCACAAGCAAAAATTTTCCTTGATGCGAGCGCAGAAGAGCGTGCAAATAGACGCCTTAAACAGTTGCAAGATAAAGGGTTAGATGTTAGATTTGCTGACCTTTTAAGCGAGATCCAAGAGCGTGACGATCGCGATCGTAACCGCCCAGTGGCGCCACTACGCCCTGCAGAGGATGCGCTTGTGCTAGATTCTACGTCGATGACTATCGACGAAGTGGTAGAAAAGGCACTACAATATATCGAATCGAAGCGAGTTGAGTAACGATACTCAACTAGGCTAAGAGCGTTGGTCGCAAGGATGATGACTGGCGAATTTAATAACCCCATGCGGTAGGATACCCGTGGACGTTTAATTTATTGAAGATTAAATAAATGACTGAATCTTTTGCTCAACTCTTTGAAGAGTTTCTAAACGAAACAGAATTCCAACAAGGCAGCATCGTTAAAGGTACTGTAGTAGCTATCGAGAACGGTTTCGTTCTTGTTGACGCTGGTCTTAAGTCTGAATCTGCTATCCCTGCTGAACAGTTCAAGAACGCTGCTGGCGAACTTGAAGTTGAAGTTGGCGCTGAAGTAGACGTAGCTCTAGACGCTGTTGAAGATGGTTTCGGTGAAACTCAACTTTCTCGTGAGAAAGCTAAGCGTCACGAAGCTTGGATCGTACTTGAGAAAGCTTACGAAGAAGCTGAAACTGTTGTTGGTATCATCAACGGTAAAGTTAAAGGCGGTTTCACTGTTGAACTAAACGGTATCCGTGCTTTCCTTCCTGGCTCACTAGTAGACGTACGTCCAATCCGCGACACTGCTCACCTAGAAAACAAAGAGCTAGAGTTCAAAGTTATCAAACTTGACCAAAAACGTAACAACGTAGTTGTTTCACGTCGTGCAGTTATCGAATCTGAGAACAGCGTTGAGCGTGACGAGCTTCTAGAAACTCTACAAGAAGGTTCTGAAGTTAAAGGTATCGTTAAGAACCTTACTGACTACGGTGCGTTCGTTGACCTAGGTGGCGTTGACGGTCTTCTACATATCACAGATATGGCTTGGAAGCGCGTTAAGCACCCATCTGAAATCGTTAACGTTGGTGACGAGATCCAAGTTAAAGTTCTTAAGTTCGACCGTGAGCGTACTCGCGTATCACTAGGTCTTAAGCAACTAGGCGAAGATCCATGGGTAGCAATCGCTAAGCGTTACCCAGAAGGTCACAAACTAACTGGTCGCGTAACTAACCTAACTGACTACGGCTGCTTCGTTGAAATCGAAGAAGGCGTTGAAGGTCTAGTTCACGTTTCAGAAATGGATTGGACTAACAAGAACATCCACCCATCTAAAGTTGTTAATGTTGGCGACGAAGTTGAGGTTATGGTTCTTGAAATCGACGAAGAGCGTCGTCGTATCTCTCTAGGTCTGAAACAGTGTAAAGCTAACCCATGGCAGTCATTCGCTGAAGCACAAGCTAAAGGCGACAAAGTTACTGGTAAGATCAAGTCTATCACTGACTTCGGTATCTTCATCGGTCTAGAAGGCGGCATCGACGGTCTAGTTCACCTATCTGACATTTCTTGGAATGTTGCTGGCGAAGAAGCTGTACGTGAGTACAAGAAAGGCGACGAGATCTCTGCAGTTGTTCTAGCAGTAGACGCAGAGCGTGAGCGTATCTCTCTAGGCGTTAAGCAAATGGAAAATGACCCATTCAATGCTTACGTTGCAGACAACAAGAAAGGTACTCTAGTTAACGCTACTGTAACTGCTGTTGACGCTAAAGGTGCTACTGTTGAAATCGCAGAAGGCGTTGAAGGTTACATCCGTGCTTCTGAAGTATCTCGCGATCGCGTAGAAGATGCTTCTCTAATCCTAAGCGCTGGTGATGTTGTTGAAGCTAAGTTCACAGGTGTAGACCGTAAGAACCGCGTAATCAACCTATCTATCAAAGCTAAAGACGAAGCTGAAGAGCAAGAAGCAATGGCATCTATCAACAAGCAAGATGACAATGCATTCGGTAACGCAATGGCTGACGCTTTCAAAGCAGCTAAAGGCGAATAATATACTCGCTTAAGCAAAAAAGGAGCCGCAAGGCTCCTTTTTTATATTTATTGCAATAAAAGTAGTAATACTAATATCGGTAAACTATCTTAATAAAAGACATTTCTTCAATGCATACTTTGCGTAAAAATTGTCTAGAATTACGAGCAAGTGTTTGTTGGAATTAGTATTACTTACTATAATGAGTGAGAAAGATACTCAAAGAGGGCAACTATGACTAAGTCTGAACTGATTGAAAGACTCTGCGCTGAGCAAACGCATTTATCAGCGAAAGAGGTAGAGGATGCTGTAAAAGATATTCTAGAGCACATGGCCTCTACATTAGAGAGTGGTGACCGTATCGAGATCCGCGGCTTTGGTAGTTTTTCTCTTCATTACCGTGAGCCTCGCGTAGGTCGCAACCCTAAAACTGGTGATAAAGTGGAACTAGACGGTAAATTCGTCCCACACTTCAAGCCAGGTAAAGAACTTCGTGAGCGCGTAAATATTGGCTAATGCTCTCTGATTAGTTTGAAAAAGCGGCATACTTTTGTGTATGCCGCTTTTTTATAATATGTCCAGTAAGACCAATTCCAGTCATTATCTCATCGTTATTGCTGGTTCAAATCGCTGACAACTGCATTAGAACTTTTGTCATTAACACCGCTGGTTACTGCAAGTTCTTCCTTGTTCTAAGCGATTTCTCCTACACAACTTTCTGATAATTAAATTATTGGTATTAGTGTCAATTATCTCAACTTGCCTTACTCTGGACGGTTTTATCGTGCCATAAGTTGAATGTTTATCTATCCAGATTGCTATTAACTTCGATTGTGTGTCTACAAACCGGGTTTCTTGAGGTTACTTGGGTATAGATTATTGCTAATATACGTGGTCTGAAGAAACATTTTACTGCATAATCTGACCTACTTACTCCTCTAAGGGTGATGTAATATGAAAATTATAAAAATCGTTGCTATTTTCGCTCTCTTTTTAATTGCACTAGCATTAGGCTCACAAAACCAAGAGGTTGTGACCTTTAACTATCTTTTAGCAAAAGGAGAGTTCCATCTATCAACGCTATTAGGCGTGGTATTTGTTGTTGGATTTGGCTTGGCTTGGGTTATCTTCGCTAGCATCCAACTAAAGACTCAACTTCAAGTTCGACGTCTTAAGAAGAAACTGAAAAAGTACGAGCCAGCTAACGCAGAAACTGCTGCTAAGCCTGCTATCGAAAAACAGGCATAAGGATAAGGCTTCACTTTAATGCTTGAACTACTCTTCTTGTTATTGCCTATAGCTGCTGCGTATGGCTGGTACATGGGGCATCGCAGCGCTCAACAAGACAAGCAGAAGCAATCACATCAAATTTCTCGTCAATATATGACGGGTCTGAATTTACTGCTTTCTGATCAATCAGATAAAGCAGTAGACCACTTTATTGAATTGCTCCAAGTAGATAACGAAACCATAGATACCCACCTTGCGTTGGGTAATCTTTTTCGTTCTCGTGGAGAAGTCGACCGCGCAATTCGTATTCACCAAAATCTTATTTCCCGCTCGGGTCTGACTCTTGACCAGAAAAATCTTGCCCTTCAGCAACTTGCTAAAGACTACATGGTTTCTGGTTTTCTGGATCGTGCGGAAAAGATATTTGAACAGTTAGTCGAAGAGCCAGAACATCGAGAAGGTGCACTTCAACAGCTTGTGACCATTTACCAGCAAACGCGTGAATGGGAAAAAGCGATTCACTACGCTAACCAGCTAGCAAAAATGAGTAATAAGCGCTCTCGAATGCGAGTGAATATTGCTCACTATTGGTGTGAAATTGCCATGCTAGATCAAGCTGATGGCAATAAGAGCAAAGCGGTTCAGCATTTCAAAAAAGCACTCTCGGAAGACCCAAAATGTGTGCGTGCCAGTATTGCTTTGGGCCGTATGTATTTAGAGTCGGAAGATTACAAACAAACCATTAAATACTTAACTTCAATCCTGGAGCAAGACAAAGACTTTATTAGCGATGTTTTGCCTACGATTGCAGAGTGCTACCACCACTTAGGGCAAGAAGATGAGCTGGTGGAATTCCTTCGGGCTTGTATCGATAAGAAAGCCGGAGTGTCAGCAGAATTAATGCTGGCACAGCTGGTTGCGCATCACGAAAGTGTGGGCGCAGCACAGGAGCTGTTGACCAAGCAGCTACTGAAAAATCCGACCATGAAAGGTTTCTACCGTCTGATTGATTACCATATTGCAGAGGCGGAAGATGGTCGTGCAAAAGACAGCCTTTCAACCTTACAAGCCATGGTTGGTGAACAGCTAAAAGTGAAACCTCATTATCGATGCAGAAAATGTGGTTTTTCTACTCATTCCCTGTATTGGCATTGCCCGTCTTGTAAGGGGTGGGGAACGATTAAGCCAATCCGTGGATTGGATGGTGAGTAATTTTAGTGCAGCTGGCAGGTTTTCTGTCCGCTGCATTTTTTTAGAAAAAAGAAAATTTTAGGAGATGAAATGATCGACCAAAAAGTTATTGTCGCACTGGATTATGATAACCAAGCTGATGCGCTTGCGTTTGTAGATCGCATTGATCCTGCGTCATGCCGTTTAAAAGTCGGCAAAGAGATGTTTACACTATTTGGTCCTGATTTCGTACGTGAGCTACACAAACGTGGTTTCTCTGTATTTTTGGATTTAAAATTTCACGATATCCCAAATACTTGTTCGAAAGCCGTGCGTGCGGCCGCGGAACTGGGTGTTTGGATGGTGAATGTTCATGCAAGCGGCGGTGAACGTATGATGACAGCATCTCGTGAGATTCTGGAACCATATGGTAAAGATCGTCCGTTGCTGATTGGTGTAACGGTACTAACCAGCATGGAACAGAGTGATTTGGCAGGTATAGGTTTGAATGTCGCTCCTCAAGAGCAAGTGATCCGCCTTGCGACACTAACGAAAAACTCGGGTCTTGATGGCGTAGTATGTTCTGCGCAAGAAGCTTCAATGTTGAAAGGCGAGCTAGGCAAAGAGTTTAAGCTGGTGACACCTGGTATTCGTCCTGCTGGTTCTGAGCAAGGTGACCAGCGTCGTATCATGACACCAGTAGACGCCATTCAAGCTGGCTCTGACTACTTAGTTATTGGCCGTCCTATTACTCAGGCGAGTGATCCTGCTGCGGTATTGAAGTCAATTAATGACAGCTTAGCGAACATGTAATTACTAAACGCAATGATTGTATTAGTGATTCCAAAGGTGGGGCAGTGATGTCCCACCTTTTTCTATTTACTCGATTGGTATTGGATCTGCTAGCCTAAGTTGGAGTGTTTAGGTTTAATGCTCTACGGTCAATCGACTTTGGACTAGGGCATAACACTATGTCGGTCACAATTTCATAACATAAAGCGCTGTGATAAACAGAAAATGCAAGCGGGTGTTATTGATGGGTTGCGTTACAAATAGGTTACTAATACTATGACGGAGATGCATTTACTGCGTTGTAAGGTCTAGGATGACCTGGTGAATCTCGTTGAAATTAATGCAGAAGTTGGCAGGACGTCGCTTCGTATTATACTTTTTTACTTTCCTGTCTGCGTAGGGCTATTCTCGCAGATCTTGTGAGCTTCACTCACGGTCTTCCTTGTATCTACCTTAGATCGCAAATCATAACAAGGAAGAAAAATGACCAAGAAACTGCCATTTTCAGTATTAGCAATACTAACGGCGACCAGTTTTCAGCTGAATGCGGCTGAATTGCCAGCCAATATTGAATGGACTTCAAACAACAATGAGCCTCTGTTCGCTTCAGAAGAAGCGGTTCATGGTGGCACTTATCGCACTTATATTCAAAGCTTCCCACAAACATTACGTAGTGTTGGCCCTGATGCAAACTCAGGCTTACGCCAATACCTGATGGATGGTACGCCAAAAATGGCGCAACGCCATCCAAATACGGGCAAATGGATTCCGCAACTGGCTAAATCATGGGCGTTTGGTGAAGACAATAAAACGGTTTATTTTAAGCTGGATGAAACCGCAAAATGGTCTGATGGTGAGAAGATTACTGCTGACGATTACGTCTTTATGATGCAGTACTACACATCGAAAGACATCATTGACCCTTGGTACAATGACTTCTTTACCAACAGTATCGTGAGTGTCGAAAAGATTGATGATTACACCATCCGAGTGAACCTTGCTGTTGCTCAAAGCCATGACTCCCTGATGGTGATGATCAATATGCCTAGTAATGGCTTCCAGCCTCGTCCGAAACATTTCTTCGAAGGTGAAAAAGACGAAAATAACGATGGCATGCCAGACAACTTCGTACGCAAATACAACTTCAAAGCGGAACCAACCGCAGCCCCTTACTACTTGGATCAAATCAAAAAAGGTAAAAGCGTTACCTTTAAACATGTTGGTGAGGACTGGTGGGGTTACAACAACCGTTACTACAAGAACCGTTACAACGTAGACAAAGTACGCATTACCGTCATTCGTGACCCGGATATCGCGCTTAAGCACTTTGAAAAAGGCAATCTAGATTACTTTGAAATGGTGCTACCTAACTATTGGCACGATAAGACCAACACCGATGTTTATAAAAACGGTTATATCGAGAAATATTGGGGCTTCAACCAAGCACCACAAGGTGCTGGTGGTGTTTGGATGAACACAGCAATGCCATTGCTTGATAACCTTGAAGTGCGTAAAGGCATCATGGTTGCGACCGATTTTGACGGTATGATTGAGAATATCATGCGCGGTGACTACTCGCGTAAGCCACATGGCCTTGGTTTTGGCCATGGTGAGTATGACGATCCGAATAATGCACCACCGAAGTTTGATGTGGCTGCAGCCGTGAAACATTTTGAGAAAGCCGGGTTTGATACTGTTGGGGCGGATGGTATTCGTGTGAACGACAAGGGCCAGCGCCTGAGCTTTGCGATTACTTATGGCTACAACTCTTGGACGCCACGAATTGCTTACCTCAAGGAGCAAGCGAAGTTGGCAGGTCTTGAATTTACCTTAAACCTGGTAGACGGTTCATCTGCGTTTAAATATATTCTGGAGAAGAAACATCAACTGGCTTTCTTGAACATGGGGTCGGGTGAGATTCCAGCATACTGGGAATACCTCCACTCAGATAATGCGAACAAACCTCAGACGAACGCACACACCAACTTCAGCAGCCCAGATCTGGATAAGTTGATTGAGGCGTATGACTCAGAATTTGATCAGCAAAAACGTTATGAACTGTCCCACCAGATTCAAGATTATGTAACTAAAGCAAATATTATTGTCCCTGGTTACATGGTGCCTTATTCACGTGTGGCTCATTGGCGTTGGGTGAAAATTCCAAAAGATGGCATGACAAAAGCGACAGAATGGGTCCTTCATCCAATGGATATTGGTAACTTCTGGATTGATCCTGACGTGAAAAAAGAAACGGAAAAGGCGATGAACGACGGAAAAACATTCCCTGAAGTTAGCGTTGTTGATGACCGTTACAAGTTGTAGTTTTAGCTTCCACTAAAATGTAAGCCCTGTCTCAAAGAGATAGGGCTTTTTACTTTTTGCTAAGCGTCTTGTTATCTAACCAAATAAGAAGCTTCGAGAAGATAGGTTTTTACATCGCCTAAAGAATAAAATGCTTGGTCGATGGCTTTGAAACGTTCATCGATAGAATCACTAGAGATGATGTTAACAAACGTTGTAATCGAGAGAGCCTCGTTGGCTTTAAAAAAACGGTGCACATTTTCTAGCTGAACTTTATGAATGTGCTCAACCTTATTTAGTGCATTGGTTAGGTCTGAGATTGTGATTGACATTGCTACTCTAATTCTTTTATGAGGTCGAAAACCAACCCGTTGCTGGCGGTCTACATTTTCCCGCTAGAGTAGCATCAGCATGCTGAAGATGGACTGACGAAGATCAATGTGTTCTGTTCACTTCGGTGCATTTAGTTAGATAATGATATTTATTCTTATTCTGTATATTTGATATTTAAATGAGTAAATAGACATTTAATCTATCTGTCATATTAATTCCAGTTAGTAATGTCATCACCATTTTTACTATATTTTTTAACTTGATTTAATATTGCACTTGCATTACAAAAATATGAACTTTGGCAAGATTGTGGTCTTGGTTAGGATATTTCCACGTCACACATTTAATTTTGTTTTGTTACTAACTATTTCAGAATAACCTAGAGTAATATCACAACATAAAGTATTTAATCTGTCTCATAAGTTATAATTTGTTAATAAACTTTACATATCAATAAATTAAGACTAATTTTTAAAGATGGATTTTTGGGTTTGATTTTATGAAGTACTTAGTTACTGGAGCTGCCGGTTTTATTGGTAGCGCAACGGTGAAAAAACTTAATGCTCAGGGACATGAAGTCGTCGGTATTGATAACATCAATGATTACTACGATGTACAGCTAAAACACGCAAGGTTAAGTTTTATCAAGAATCCGTCATTTAGATTCTTACAAATTGATATTTCAAATAGGGCGGAAATGGAAGCTTTATTTGAGAGGGAGAACTTTGATCGGGTCATTCATCTTGCTGCACAGGCTGGCGTAAGATATTCAATTGAAAACCCGCATAGCTATATCGACTCTAATGTAACTGGCTACCTAAACATACTTGAGGGTTGTCGTCAGAATGGCGTTCAACACTTGGTGTATGCCTCTTCCAGTTCGGTTTATGGCTTGAATAGTAAAGTCCCTTTTGCAACGTCTGCTAGTGTCGACCATCCCGTATCTCTATATGCCGCGACGAAAAAATCGAATGAGTTAATGGCGCATTGCTATTCTCATTTGTATCAAATTCCTACTACTGGATTACGATTTTTTACTGTCTACGGCTCTTGGGGACGTCCCGATATGGCGCCATTTATCTTCACCAAAAAGATACTTGACGGGGAATCGATAGACATTAACAACAACGGTGAGTTGTGGAGAGACTTTACACATATTATCGACATCGTTGAAGGTATCGTTCGCATAGCCGATGTCATTCCTGTCCAAAATGCTCAATGGAAAGTAGAGACAGGCTCGCCAGCGAGTAGCTCTGCGCCGTTTGCGGTTTACAATATCGGTCACGGGTCGCCTATCAACCTGATGGACTTTATATACGGGATAGAAAATGAGCTCGGCATTGAAGCGAAAAAGAATTTTCGAGATATGCAGCCCGGTGATGTTTATCAAACGTACGCAGATACCGAAGATCTTTATGCAGTAACGGGGTATAGACCTGTGGTATCGATACAAGAAGGTATTGCAGAGTTTGTGTCCTGGTACCGAGAGTTTTATAACAAGTAAAAATAAAGTAAGGCTATAGGGCTTGTCTTTATAGCTTGCTATGACAAGGTTAGAGTGAATGTTGCCGAGTATATCAGTCGTTATTCCTGCTAAAAATGAACAAGGGAATATCGGGAAGTTAGTGAAAGAAATTTATGATAGCTTGAAGGCTTATCCAGAAGTAGAAATTGTGATTACTGACGACGGAAGCACAGATAACACAGTGCAGGAAGCCCTTGATGCTGCGCAGGAGTGTGGTTGTAATCTCCAAGTTGTTAGTCACGAGCAAAGTTGCGGACAAAGCACCGCAGTTTTGACGGCGGTTAAACACGCAAAAGGTGAGTGGATTATTACCTCTGACGCAGATGGTCAGAACGACCCGTCTGACATGCCAAGTATGTTAGAACTCGCAGCTAAAGTGACTAATCCGCATTTTTGTATTGCGGGTTACCGGGCGAAACGCTTGGATACGGCTTGGGTTCGCTTTCAGTCCAAAGTCGCTAATAAAGTGCGTCATACTTTATTGGGTGATGGTGTGCCCGATTCCGGTTGTGGTCTCAAAGTTATTCCCAAAGCAACTTACTTACGTCTACCTTACTTTGATCACATGCATCGTTTTCTCCCTGCATTGATTAAGTCGCTTAATGGTGAAATTGTGGTTCATCAAGTCGCGCACCGAGACCGAGAAGCAGGGACGTCAAACTATAACGCCTGGAATAGAGCGTGGGTTGGTATCGTTGATTTGTTTGGTGTGATTTGGTTACAAAGACGCACTAAAAATCCACTGGTTAAAGCGGTGAGTGTTGCAGGTACAGAACAACAAGAATGAAGTGGTTGAAGCTTTTTTTATTAATTGCTGTCGGGGTTCTGATTGCGAATCAGCTTGATAACCCCGTCTTGGTGCATTTAACGGATAAAAACTGGCTAGTTGGTTATATCCAACAAAATGGTATGACAGGTGAGGTGGTGGTATTCACTTTCAGCGTTATATTTTTATCTTTAAGTGGGCCTAAGCAAGCAATCGCACTCGTGTTTGGGTATTTATATAATATAAACCTAGGCGTGGTTCTGACATTATTAGCTTGTGTTGTCGGTGCCGCTTTTAATTATTATTGCGCTCGGTTTATCTTCGCCAACTGGTTATATCGTCATTTCCCTAAAAAAATGATCAAATTCAATTCATTCGCCAGCCGAAAACCATTTTATAAAATCTTGCTGTTACGTTTGTTCCCTATCGGAAATAATGTTGTCACTAACGTTTTATCGGGCAGTGTGCGAGTTCCTTTTTTTGCTTTTCTTTCTGCAAGCGTACTTGGCTATCTCCCGCAAGTGATTATATTTGCACTAATGGGAGCCGGCATTCAGTCGTCAAGTAATACAATGATATATCTCAGTATTTTCTTTGGTGTGGTCAGTGCGTTACTGACTGGTTTTCTGTATAGAGATCATATTAAAAGCCGCGTTGAACTATTAAATATGGAAGAGGAATTATGAATCCTGTTGTTGCGAAGTCCAGGCAAGTTTGGCAAAACGAAGACTATTATCAAACGCTCTGCTTCTTATTGATCCTCGCTATTATCATCATTTTTTCTGGAATTGGCCTACGTGATCCTTGGCCTGCAGATGAACCTCGTTTTGTCGAAGTTGCTCGTGAAATGGTTCAATCAGGTAACTGGTTTTTCCCGATGCGAGGAGGAGAGCTTTATCCGGATAAACCGCCAGTATTTATGTGGTCAATGGCAGCCTTCTATTGGCTGACTGGCAGTATAAAAGCGACCTTCATGTTGCCCAATGCGATTGTTAGCCTGGTCGCATTAATTTGTTGTTATGACATTTCGGCAAAACTGTGGAATGTGAAAACCGCTCGGAGTGTCGGCTTTTTATTACTGCTGGCTCCGCAATTTATAATCCAGTCTAAAGCGGCTCAGATTGATGCTATGGTCGCGGCTTGGATTACCATTGCGATGTATGGGTTGTTGCGACATTTCTTTGTAAAGACCAGTTGGGGATGGTACGGCGTTGCGTGGATTTTCATGGGGCTGGGCATTATAACGAAAGGCGTTGGTTTCCTGCCAGCCTTGTTCTTAGTGCCAGTTTTGTTGCTTCATTTTACGGGCAAACATCGATTCGATGATGCGGTTTCCTGGAAACTGCTGCTTGGTCCCGTGTTTATGTTAGCGACCATTGCATGCTGGCTTTTACCTATGATTTCGATTGTTGAGATAAGCCACAATCCGGATTTTGCAGCATATAAAGATAATATCTTGTTTAAGCAAACGGGAGAGCGCTACGCAAATTCTTGGGGGCATATTAAGCCTTGGCACTATTTCGTCGTCAGTGTTATTCCGGTTATGTGGTTCCCGCTTTACTTTATCTTCTTTAACAAGAACTTCTGGAAGCAGTTACGTTTGTCGCCTGCGCTTATCAGTCTGCTGTCGTGGATTGTACTGGTCATCGTATTCTTTAGTATCAGCCCAGGGAAAAGAGGTGTATACATCTTGCCAGCATTACCAATGATGGCGATTTTAGCTGGCTATGCCTTTAGCCATCAGTCTTGGCCTTCATGGACAAGTAAAGTGCTAAAAGCTCTGACACTAGTTCTTGGCGTGGTTCTTTTTGTGGGTGCAGTGCTGGTAGCGCTGGAGGTGAAAGCAATCACCAAACATTTAGACGATTACGATTCAGCATTACCTTTCGCGGCATTCTTTTTAGTCGCGGCAATAATATGGGTAACAGCTTTCTTCAAATCTCGTGCGGTTCCTGCCATTGGCGCGTTTTGGGTAGCGCTGTCACTAACATGGGTTTGGTACAGCTTTGCGGGTTACATGTTGCTCAATCCAATCCGTACGCCAGCAAAAGAAATAATGGCGCAAGCTCATAAGGCGATTGGTGAGGATGGGGAGTTGGGGCTTACTGAGTTTAAAGAGCAGTTTCTACTATTTTCTCCAATATCATTAACGCACTTCAGTTATTTATCTGATCATATAGAGCAAGAGCGCAATGCATGGCTATGGATAAATGAAAAGCCAAATCGTTACATTCTTACACACGATGGCCATGAGAAGCTTTGTTTTGATATCAACAAAGCGAAGCCACTCGGTAATGCACATCGTAAAGACTGGATGTTATTGGATGGAGCAAGTGCGCTCGAGAGTTGTGAGCCACCTAAAACCATCAAACGTTATGAGTTACATGTCGTCGAGCCTTACTCATGATAGGTAGTCGGTATATATAGGAAAGGGGAGCAATACGCTTCCCTCTTTTTTGGCTTTAACTAAACACTTACAGTTGTTGCGCGATGTTGTCTGTAAGGTTTTCCAGTCCGGCCGAAAGTGCACCAACCAGAGCATCGTAACCTTCATCCTGTAAAGGCATTAGGATTTTAACTGGTGAGCGATGTTGCACTTTGCCATTAGCATCAATCAACATCCATTCGCCTTCAAGCTCGGCGTTACCTTGGTAATTTCCATTGAACTTACTCAAACTCAGCTGAAGCTTATTTTCGCTACTTTGATCTATTAGGCTATGTACTTGAACTGGCCAATAATGGCTTTGCTTGTGGCGCAGGTCGTCAATGATTCGCTGAGTTATTTGCTCTGAAATGCTTTGCGCCCACTGGTTGTGTTTAGCCTGAATAATTTGTGATTCAGAAGTGCGATACACAATGCCACTATTATTGAGATAGCTGGCCAGCTCAACTGGGCGAACAATCAACAGAGGGCGTTCAGCCACTGCCGCACTACTTAACGTTTGAGACTCTACTTTCGGTAACAGATACATCGAACTGGTTGGTTCTGGTGCGCTGCTACAACCTGCTAATAGTGCAGAAACTAAAAGAAATACACGCTTCATCATTTTTGCCCTCTGACAGGTACCGGATCACTGGTTTCTTCTTCTCCAAACACGAGTGAGTTTGGCTTTTCATTAAGTTGTTTGAGTACCGGTTTAAACTCGGTCATTACGCTTTCAAGTTCTTTGAGCGTAGATTCCATTTCGCTGTACATAGTTGAGTTAGGATCGTAACCATCGAGTGTTTTCTGTAGCTGTTGCAGACTCTG
Organism: Allocatenococcus thiocycli; assembly: GCF_921292965.1. Lineage (NCBI taxonomy): Bacteria > Pseudomonadati > Pseudomonadota > Gammaproteobacteria > Vibrionales > Vibrionaceae > Allocatenococcus > Allocatenococcus thiocycli. Next base: position 50,512 of record NZ_CAKLCK010000012.1, on the reverse strand, counting down.
ACGAATGTCCGCAGGGATCTGCTGAGTATCGTTCTGGCTCAACAATTTATCGATACTGTTTGCCACACGCTCCGCCGAAGCCAACGTGCGTTCTGAAGTCTTCAGCGTTTCATTTAACGAGTTTAGCGTGTCTTCCATTGGTAACTTGTTGAGCTTATCCAGGAAATCATTCACTTGCTTTTGAACCTGGGCAAATCCGCCACGCATGGTAGGGAAAACCTCTAAGCCCAAAAACTCGTCTGGTACGTATTTCTCGGCATCTGGATAGAAGTCAGTATCAATGTATAGAGCTCCAGTAATTAAGCTACCGGTTTTCAACGTGCCACGAAGGCCTTTGGCAAACTCAAGTTTCAATTTCTCGCTGTAGTCAGACATCGAATCCGTGTGGAAGTGCTCAAACAAGCGACCTAATTCAATGCGCACTAGTACCGGGATTCTTTTGACTGAAAAACTTTCTTCTTGAGTCGGGAAGCGCAGTGGTACTCTCATGACGGTACCAATTCGCAGACCTCGGTACTCGACAGGTGCTTTCGCTTTTAGACCACGGACGGATTCATCAAACAACATAACAAATTCAATGTACTCGTCGTACATGCCTTCACGAAGCTGTTTAGCATCATCGTATAAGCGAAAACTTGCCATTTCTTCCGTGAGTGGCTCACCTGAGTCCATACCGGGAATGGAGTCGAAAGTTACGCCACCTGTCAGTAAGCTTTCAAGAGAGCCGAATTTTAATTCAAAGCCCTCGGTATTGAGTTGTAAATCGACGCCGGAATTGAGCCAAAACTTGGTGCGTGTACGAACTAGATTGTCATACGGCTTAAAGATAAAGAGTTGATAAAGCGCCTGACGGGAATCAACATCAAAACTGGTTTTCTCTACGCGGCCAACGGTAAAACCTTTAAAGATAACCGGATCGCCAACCCCCAGCTTTCCTGCTTCACGGTGAGTTAAGACCAGTCTCAATCCTTCAGCATCGGGAGCTGCAACGGGCGGAACATCTAGTACCGTGAACTTTTCTTTCTCTTCATCTGACTTACCAGGCTGTAGCTGAATGTAAGCGCCAGAAAGTAAGGTTTCTAGCCCAGAAACGCCTTCACGGCCAATGCGAGGTTTGACGACCCAAAACATGGTGTCGTCTCTCAGCATACGCGCCGCGTCTTTGTTCATCTGTGCTTTAGCGATGATGTGATCATAATCTTCGCTGAGTGTGACTTCGGTAATAACGCCCACTTTTACGTTAAGCGCTCTTATCTCCGTCTTGCCTGCTTCAATGCCATCGGCTGTCGGTAGCTGCAATGTGATTTGTGGGCCGGTACTGTTGATGTAGTGAAACAGCATCCACGCCCCCATAACTAGCGCAAGGATTGGAACAATCCAAATAGCAGAAACCTGCTTTTGCGGTTTTATTTGAGCGGTTGTGTTGTTCTCATCACTCATATTTGGCTTTCTCTTTTAAGTCAGGCATCGGCTCTTGCACATCATTCTGTGGCGATTGCCACAATAAGCGTGAGTCAAAAATCATGGCAGAGAGCATGGTGAAAATAACCACTGCAGCAAATGACAACGCAGCAGGGCCGGGATAAATCGCCATCAGGTTTTGCAACTGAACCAGTGCAACCAAAATAGCGACGACAAAAATATCAATCATTGACCAACGGCCAATAAATTCAGTTAAGCGATATATCTTTAAGCGTGAAATACTTTCTTCCGGTGGAAGGTATCGCGCTTTTTGAGCTTGAATATACAACCACGCCAGAGCGAACATTTTCGCCATCGGAATGAAAACACTGGCAAAGAAAATTACCATAGCGATTGGGTAGGAGCCCAAGTGCCAGAGCAAAATGACCCCTTCCATAATGGTAGAGCCTTCTGAATGCCCAAGGCTAACGGTGTACATCATCGGGTAGAGGTTCGCAGGGATATAAAAAACTATCGACGCAAAAAGTAGAGCCCACGCTTTTTGTAAGTTGTCGGTAGGGTTGTATCTGTGAAGCGGGCTTTTGCAGCGAATGCAGGCTTTATCTTCGATACGGTTTATCTGATGACAAGTATGGCAGCCAATATGATTGTGATTGTGGTGGGTATCACCTTCTGCTACTCCAGGCACCTCTACGGCAGGAATAAAGTGACCCCATAGCCAGCTTCTATCGACCATCGAAATGCACTTTACGACTAAAACGGTGTAAACGCAGAAAGCCCAGAAAGAGGTTCCCATACCGATATCGGCGAGAGAAGCAATTTTGATCAAGCTGACCAGTACACCAATCAAAAAGACATCTACCATCAGCCAGGGCTCGACCTTAAACAGAATACGGCACAAGACTTTTGTCATCCTCTGCTGCTTTTTAGAGGGGGAGTGTTTGAGCGTTTTCAGTGCCTCAAGATGGAGGAAAAGAATCAAGCCCACGTAGATGGTTGGCAGAACAACAACCGTTGCTAATAGCAGTACGCCAAGTAGGACATTTTTGAATTCGGCCAGCATTTTGGCTGCGTGCAGTAACGTGATCTCTTGAGATAAGCCTTGCACACTGAAAGACATAAATGGAAACGAAACGCTGAGTACCAACATAATCAAACATGCCGACGAGATAGCAATGACACTTTGATACGGTTTCGCATTCACTTTAGTGAGTGAGTGTGAACAGCGTGGGCACTGTGCCTTTTGCCCCTGTTCTATCTCAGGAATACGGACAACAAGACCACATTCTTCACATGCTATTAACTGACTTGAGTTTGGTTGAGTGCTCATGGAATAGGATTGTAAATCATTTGCCCGAAAGAATACTCTGTTTTACAGCAGATACTTATATAAGGCAAAGATTTTAACACAAATTCTACTTGCATTTTAGTGACTAATTGGTGTAGGTAATTTCTAGGATGGTAGTTATTTTGCACGCAAATAAATTGAGCGCAAAATAGAAGGTTTGTTCAAGGTTAACCTTTTTATGAAAGGGGTTACCTGTCGAATGGCTAACCCTATCTCAGTTGGTGGAATAGAAATCCTGCTCCCAATTAAGGAGCAGGTATTGTTACCTTATTTAACGGTAGTGCTTTCAAACGCATTAGCGCCGATTTGCTTACCATTCAGCGTTTTCCCGTAGTAGCCTTGGTGCTGGTGGTACTTTTCAGCGTTCGCGGCAACACTGCCTTTAAAGCGAGGATCTTGAGGACGCTCGTGACTATTGACGTACGCGGCCACATCCCATGCTTCCTGCTCTGTAAGCTGTACACTTTTGCCAAGCGGCATATTCTCGTAAATAAAGTAAGCCGCGGTGTTGATACGGTGCATGCCAGCGCCCCAGTTATACGCGTTTGCCCCCCAAAGAGGTGGGATGTAAGAGTGACCATCGCTGCCTTTGATGCCTGAGCCATCAACGCTGTGGCAGGTTTCACAGTTCTTTGCGTAAACCAATGCGCCTCGCTCTGGTGACGGTGTTTGCTCTGGTGTCGGTATTTTCGGGTAACCGCGTCCGGCAAGGTTGCCGCGTTCTTCCACAGGTAACGCCTGAGCAATGGCTTCTGGCAGAGGGAAATCTGGCGCTTTCCCGCCCGTTTGCAATGTTTTGGCGTCTATCTCAGGAATTGGTTCATCGCTCATGCCATACTGGTCCAGCAAGCCACCCATGGCTAGCCAGTAGGCGTAAGAACTCAGTGCGATAATCTCTGGTGAATCATAAGCGGGTGCTTTACCGTTCATGGAATATTCGAAGCAGCCTTGAATGCGGTCGGCGTAACTGTTGACGCGATCGTTTTTCTTCCGATAAGCAGGGTAAGCCATGTAGGCTGCCCACAAAGGTGCTGCATTGGCTTTGCGTCCGGCTTCCATATGGCAGTTCACACAGTTTTGCTCATTGCCTACGTACGTTCCGCGCATCTGTTGCGAGTTCACAAACAACGAATAGCCACGTTTTACTTGCTCGCCAAACTCTGTGTTGGCAATGGTGCTGAGATCGCGTGGCTTGAGGTATTTATTGTGGCTTTCTTTTTCAACCGCTGGCAGTTCTTTTTGGCGATCGGGCAGTTGGTCATTTGCTATTGCAGCAGCAGAAACCACAGGCAACACGAATAAAGAATAGAAAAGTTTCATTTTTGCTCCTAATAACGCAGTGAGGCAAAGTAGTAGGAAAGGTTTTCGATCTCTTTATCGGTGAGATTCTTCGCGATGGTGCTCATCATATTGAGCGGGTCACCACTACGAGTTCCGTTTTTCCAAGCCATTAATTGTGCTTTTAAATAATCGGCGTGCTGACTGGCGAGACGAGGGAACTTATCGACTCCCATACCGCTAGAGCCATGACAAGTTGCACAGGCTGGAATGTTGCGGTCCCAGTCTCCCTGGAAAATTAATTTGCGATAAGGGCTGAGAATGTTGGCTTGGTCGCCGCGTTTCTCTGGGTTTGTGAACTCATAGCTTGGTAAGTTTGCGTAGTATTCGAGTACTTCTTTGCGAACGCTCGGATCGCTCACTTCTTGAGCCATTCCTTGCATGACCGCATTTTGTCGCTCACCGCTAAGGAACAGCTCTATTTGAGAATTGAGGTAATTAGCATTTAAACCGGCAATCATAGGGGCGATATTGGCCTGGCCCATACCATCTTGACCATGGCAACCGCTACACACACCAGCTTTTTCAGGAATAGACGAGGCGCTTACGCTCATTGTGGTTGCCAGCAAACTGGCTGCGACCACTGAAAGAACTTTTGACATGCTGACTCACTTTGTGTTTTTTAGAATCGCAATATTGTCTTCCTTGTCAATAAGTGGCGGTATTGTGGATTTCCACATATTTGACGCTGAGAAAGTGAGAGGGCTGCCCCAAAAGGACAGCCCCGAAGGTTAAGCTTTGATTATCTTAGCTGGCAGGGATTGACGTGCCGCCGCGCCGACCACCCAATCCAATAACACGCCTTTTCCTTCTCGGGTTGGATCTATCAAGCCAATGTCATTGATGTTGACGCCATCCTGGCGGCGAGTTTTCACTGGCTGCTGCTTATCGCCAATCCAGTGCGCGCGTTGTCCTAACTCGGTATGACCAAATCCATGTTCAAAGCCGAGAGTTCCCGGACGAATGCCGCTAACTACCATCGCGAGCGCTTTGGTGCTTGCCGACGGGGTTTCGATAATAAACTCATCGCCGGTTTCAAGACCCGCTCGTTCGGCATCGATAGGGTGGATATAAACCGGGTTAACTCCTTTGATCGAGTTCAATCTTGGCGATAAATTTGACACCGCACTGTGAATGTTGGACTTAAAATTCGTCAGGCTAAAAGGCCACTCAGAACTCGGGTATTTTTCCTCCAAAGGCGTACCGTCCGCCAGTTTCTGCGGATGCCATGTCGGACATCCGGAATAGAAATCGCCCGTCATGGTGTTTCTTGCGCTACCAACACGCTCGTTCCATATCGCAACTGGACGCGTCCACTTATGTTTCATTTGCTCATCTTGATAGGCTTCTGTGGTGTTTTCGAATCTGCCACCACGAGCAAAAATAAAGGCTACGCGTTTCATCTCCTCTGCGGTGAGTGTTTTTTGCATGGCTGGCATCAAACGCTCTAAGCCCGACCATGCAATATCCTCTGCCGATACTTCGGGCACGCCGCCTTTCACATAAGCCAAGTTTGCCGCAGAGCGTAGGTAGAAATCTTCTGCGCTATGGAGAGCGTGCCAGTTACCTTGAGCGTCCGGAATTGCTTTGTCACCAAATCCGCCCAGTTGCATTTTCTTAGCGACATCAATCAAAAAGTTCTCTAAGCAAATTGAGCGGCCGTCGGAAGTTTTATCGGTTCTTGCCTCCACAATCGGCCAGCGAGCAGTCACGGTTTTCACGGGTACGCCATGCCAAGGTGTTGCCATACCCCAGCTTTCATAGGTGACGGTGTCTGGCACAATGTAATCCGACAACGAGGTGGTTTCGTTGATGAAAGCATCGACGGAGACAATTAAACCAAGCTGTTTTGGATCTTTGAGCTTGTCTTCCAGCAATGTTTTTAAACCTGGGACGCCATACATTGGGTTCGCCATATGATTGACCCAGGCTTTTACTCGGTATGGGTACCCATCGATGGCTGCCGACAAGTGCTCAGTAAGCAGTGGTGCCGCGAATGGATACCAAGGCGCGCGTGTTGGGTATGGGGATTCACCAGCTTCAACACGACGCTTGTATTCGCTGGTCTTGTGATACGGGAATTTACTGCGAGAGAGAAAGACGCCCTTCGGACCGACTTTGCCTTGAAATTGGGTGAAGTCATAGCGTGGACCATTGGCGGAGGTTGGATAGCCACCTGCTTTCGCCATCGCGCCGCCTTTCATGTTGATATTCCCAATCAGTGCGTTGAGCATCATGATGGTAAACGCATTGTAGAAACCATTCGTGTGCATGTTGCCACCGTGGGTATCGACGACTGCTTTTGTACCGTGACTGGTAAATCGCGTTGCTAATTCCACAATTTGTTCGACAGGGATTTCACACTGCTGACTGTAAAACTCCAGGTTGTATTTAAACGCCTCTTCTTTGAGTCTTTGCAGCGACGATTTTACCCGAACATCACCCGATGTGAGTGTCACGGTTTTATCGACAAACAGTTCTGCTTCATCGGACTGAGTATGAACACTCAATTCACCGCTCTGGGCATCGACAATGACATATGGGTCTGAGTCAGAAAGCACATCGCCATCGAATGGCAGGTTGAGATCGGACGCACGTAAAAACGTCCCGTTCCTAGGGTGCTGCTCATCGCTGATCACCAGATGAGTGGCATTGCACCAGTGCGCGGTGCCTGCGAGTTTCATTGCGTTTGCGCCTGGCTGGGCTAAGAAGGTTTTATTGTAGCGTTGGTTTTCCAAGATCCACTGGATCATACCTAGCACAAGGGCAGAATCGGTTCCGGGTTTAATCGGAATCCAGTGGTTGTTGTCACCCGCCGCTAGGCTTGACGAACCCGCAGGCAAGCTTGGCGAGATGATTCTGTACTCCAGTTTACCGTTGGTTCGCGCATTGGCGAGTTGCCGATCCTGACGCTTAAATGGATTACCAGCTTGAGCGGGTGACATACCGATGAAGATAATGTATTCCGCGTTGTCAAAATCTGGTTTCAAATGCGCGTACTTATCTAGATCATTCATGAATGCGCCGCTGCCAGCGCGAAATGCATAGCCGCAGTATGAACCGTGGTGACCGAAGTTACGCGTCCCAAAACTGTTAAAAGCGAAACGTTTAAAGATGTCGTCGCGGCCTTCGTTTCCGGCATTCGTCATTAACAGTTGGTTGGCTTTGGGGCCATATTCTGGATTGTCAGGATCGACTGGTGTCTTTAAATCTCGAATTGCACGCAAGCCATCGACATGACCTTCACCAAACAAATCACCGCCTTCGACGACTTCTTCAATCAACTTCTCGTAGCTAATCGGAGTCCATTTTCCTTCGCCTCGCTTTCCTGCTCGTTTGAGTGGCTGGGTGATACGGTACGGGCTGTTACGAATCTCTAGCATGCCATTGCCACGAGCACATGCCGTCGATCGACCTTCAAGACCCGCTTCTCCCGCCAAACTTAAATAGGCGTCTTTGACTGGCGTTTCGAAGGGAATATGTTGCTGTTGAGAGAGTGGGTGATATGGGTTGCCACTGATACGCAAAATTTCGTCAGTACGGTTGTCAATGCGCACGCGCAATCCACACAGTGACCAACAACCGAAGCACATCGACGGCGCAACGCGCTGATTTGAATTCGGGATCAGATTGCCTTTGCCGCTGACTGTGTATTCAGGTTCCAGAGAGTTGCCGTGGTGACTATCGCGAGTCTTTTTACCCGCAGTGCCTTCAAGCGCACCTTCTACCATATGTTTAGTGGTGGTGGCATAACCTGCAGCGAATGCGCCAAGCCCACCAACGGCAAGCCCTGATTTCAAAAACTGACGGCGTTTGTTATCCATAATGAAATCCTCTTTGATTAGCGTTGGGTTGAGGTGAGTGAAGTCGTTTTGCTATGGGTGTTTTGTTTGGACTGAACCAGTTCTGAGCCGAGTAAGGCCAGTGCTAGCCAAAACCCGAACATGCCAATAATGCCGAGCCAGCCATTTCCATCCATAGTTAATTGGTACGGATACAGACCGGCATCGAATTTGGCGATGGTCTGCACTTCCATGATGGTGAACCAGCGAACCAGCCAAGCACTTGCAAGTGAGGTTAACGACATGCAAGACAACCCAAAGAAGCGGCGAAAGTGAGGAGGTGTGGACGTTTTACTGTCTTTCAACGTAATGAACGCGAGCAACACACTGCCTAAAATTATCAAGGTGAGCAGGGCTATGTTTTGTACCCATTGGTCGCTTGAATATAGTGAGAATGTCGAGTTATTGGATGCCCAAATTGGCATGAGAATCAGGGTTAAGCCTCCGCTCATTAGCACAGACTTTTTCAGTAAGTTGGTATCGCCCGAGGATAGGCTTTTTGAGTGGTTTGGTAGTAGTAGCCAGATCAGCAGAGCAAAACCAACTGCGCCCATAAATGCAGTGACGAACCAAAGAATAGGCGAAGCAGGTTGATGCCATAAAGAGCGTGACTGAACGACGGCGATTTCTGCACCCGTATAGAGTGCGATGGTTAAGCCAGAAAACACGGTGATCATAGATATCATCAGCATGGCTTTACGGGAGATCTGCCACTCACCAAACGATAACTTCGACAATAAAGGCAGTATTTTCCCCGGTTGCTCACGCAAATTGATCAGGTCCTGCCGCAGATACAACCAGGCTGTCATCACAGCTAGACCAGAAAATACGGGCAGGAACAGCGAGCCTAAAGACATCCACGACCACGGGGTGAAATGCGCGTAAAAATGCCAAGCGCGCCCCGGCTGGTGTAGATCGCCCGTTAACGCCAACGGTCCCACGATAGCGCCTATGGCCAAGGTTAGTACCAATGCAGCGCGCAGCCGGTGGCTGGTGTATTGTTCAAACAGTAAAGCAATCAAAAACAGAATGGCTGCCGCATAAGCAGAACCGATATAGAAGAAATACTGCACTGCCCACGGGAGCCAGGCCATCGCTTGAGGTTGGACTAACACTTCGGTGATGTTCATGCGTGTTCTCCTTGTGGGTCGTAAATCGCTGGTTGTCCGTCTATGTGGTCGGTAAAGCGTTCATCCATGCCGATATAAAAAACGTGCGGTTTGGTGCTTTGTTTGGGCTTGAGCACTTTGATGTCGTTTTGATGTTCTGCAATCAAGCGGCGGATTTCACTTGATGGGTCATTCAAATCTCCAATCACGCGAGCACCGCCCACACAAGTCTCCACGCAAGCTGGCAATAACCCTTTTTCTAATCGATGTGCGCAGAAGGTGCATTTGTCAGCAGTAAGTGTGTCTTCATTGATAAAACGAGCGTCGTAAGGGCAAGCTTGTACACAATACGCGCAGGCGACGCAGCGGCTGTTATCCACCATGACGATCCCATCTTCGCGCTGGAAAGTCGCCTGAACGGGACAAACTGCCACGCAGGGCGGGTTGTCACAGTGGTTACAAAGGCGAGGGAGCATAAAGGCTTTAGACTCTTGAGTGGCGGAAGAACCATTATCGAGCGACACCTCGTATTGTTTTACCGTGGTTCGGAACTGTCCAATAGGCGCTTGGTTTTCGATACTGCAACCTACAGTACAAGCTTGGCAGCCGACGCATTTGCGTAAATCAATCACCATGGCGTAACGTTTCCCGACCTGTCCTTTTCGGTCGGGGGAGTGGTTATTTCGAATGACATTACCCGCCGTGGCAGTGCCAATACCAGCAATTGGGATCAGCGCGGCACCGGCTGTGACAGCGCTGAGAAAGCGACGTTTGGTGGAATCCATAACTCACCTGCTTAGTTGAATTTGAACTGACTGATTCCATTGTGAGAAATGTGCTGCGAGGTCGATATAGTGGATTTCCACATACCCAGATCAAAGTTGATCTAAAACAAATGTGGTTTAGGGAATGTAGCTGTTATTCTTGTTCCATCATTTGCTTAGGGAATATTCAACCTCATCATGAAAAAAACATCGCTGTTGTGTCAGGTTTGGATTCTTTTCTTGGCTATGTTCTCCTCTTTGGTTCAGGCAACGCCTTCGGTACAAATTGAGCAACAAGGCGTGAAACAGCCTGAAATAAAGAAGAATGAGGTTAAGCAGATAGTTGACGTTGGTGTTTTGGCAATACGTGGTCATCTCTATGCGGAGCAGAGGTGGCAACCGACTATTGAATGGTTAAATAAGCAAATTTCTGAAGTTCACTTTGTTCTTCATCCTCTGAACTTAGATGAAATGGGAGAGGCGGTGAAATTTCAGACCATGGATTTCATCGTAACCAATCCCGGACAAGCGGTTCGATTAGGCAGACAATACGCGCTTTCCTGGATGGCGACCTTGACCAGTCGCGCCCCACAAAACTCAAACTATGGCATTGGGTCAGCGCTGGTGGTGCGGGCAAACTCTCCGTATCAAACACTAAAAGCGGTGTCTGGGTTGCCAGTGGCCGCGGTGTCGGAAAAAGCTTTTGGTGGTTACTTAACTTTGCGCTACCAGATAGTTGAAATGGGGTTTGACCCGAATGACTTTTTTGCAGACGTTCGCTTTCTCGGCTTCCCTATTGACGCCAACCTCTATCAATTGCGTGATGGTAATGTCGAAGCCGCTGTGGTGCCCGCCTGTTTATTGGAGAAGATGCAAGATGAAGGTCTGTTACAACAAGGCGGTTTCAGAGTCTTAAATCAACAGCCGCATGAACGCTCCTCCTGTGCGGTGTCGACTCCGCTTTATCCCAACTGGTCATTTGCCAAAACAGAGCGAGGCTCTTCTCTTGTGGCGAAAAAAGTCGCTCAGGTATTACTTGCGATGCCGCCAGAACATCCAGCGATTATTGCTGCTGGCGCATCGGGATGGACCTCACCAGTGAGTTTGTTGAGCATTGATAAACTCTATCAAGCTTTAGATTTGCATCCCCTGCAGCAACCTTGGTGGCAGGAGGCACTGCGTTGGCTGCGTAACCATCAGGAATGGGCGTGGGCGCTGTTCATTTTTGTGATTGTGTTGAACGCTTACCACTTTTGGCTTGAATATCGTTTTAGTAAAAGCAAGCAGGCGTTGGAGCAGACTTCGCTGAGGCTGAAAGAGAAAAGTGAGCAGTTGGAGCATTCGCAGAGAGTTGCCATTGTCGGAGAAATCGGCAGCAGTCTCGCTCATGAATTAAACCAGCCATTGGCGGCGATTCGAAATTACAGTGAGGGCGGTTTGCTGCGTTTAGCGAAGAAGCGCCCTTACGAAGATATTGTTCCTGTTTTTGATAAGATACAGGGTCAAGTAGAGAGAGCCGACGCGATCATTCAACGTCTAAGAACTTTGATCCGCAAGCGTAGCGTTGATAAAGCGCCATGTGATATTCAAGCGTTAATTGATGACACGGTTGAGTTGCTCCATTTCCGACTGCAAAAGCAAAATGTATCGGTTGTGACCAGTAGCGAAGGAGAGGTTCGCCACATCTTGGCCGATGTCGTGGGTGTTCAACAGGTTTTGGTTAATGTGATCAACAACGCGATTGATGCTTGCGCTTTGTTTCAGGAGAAATATCACTCGTCCGGTTATCAAGGTAAAATTGCCCTGCACAGTGACTACCAAGGTCATCAGCTTTCCATTCGTGTATTGGATAACGGGACAGGGTTACAGCAAGAAAACCCTACTCAAGCGTTTGTGAGCACAAAGGAAGAAGGACTTGGGTTAGGTTTGGCGATTTGTCGTGACGTGATGGAATTGCACGGTGGCGAGTTTCTTATTCAATCGACCACGCCACACGGTTGTTTGGTTGAGCTTGTGTTTCCATATCAAGACTAACCTGTACTAGGAGCATTCATGAGTAGTACTGAAAAACAGTTACCTGTTTATGTCGTTGACGATGATGAATCGGTGCGTGATTCGCTCGCGTTTATGTTGGAGGAACATGACTTCAGTGTAACGACCTTCGCTGATGGGCAAGCCTTTCTCGGTGCGGTAGACATTCATCAGGCGGGTTGTGTCATTCTCGATAGCCGAATGCCCAATCTTCGTGGTCAGCAAGTGCATCAAATACTTAACGATGCCAATAGCCCGCTTGCGGTGATTTATCTGACTGGTCATGGTGATGTGCCGATGGCGGTAGATGCATTGCAGGCTGGGGCGGTGAACTTCTTCCAAAAACCCGTCAAAGGTGATGCACTGGCGCAAGCCATTTTACAGGGGCAGATGCAGTCGGCAGCAAGTTTCGATATGGCTGGAGCAAAGATGGCGTATGAGTCACTCACGCCTCGCGAAAAGGATATTTTACGTTTAATCATCGAAGGTAAGCGCAATATCCGTATCGCAGATGAACTGTGTATTGCGATGAGAACCGTAGAAGTACATCGAGCCAGTTTGTTGAAAAAATTCTCCGCCAAAACGGTCGCAGAGCTGGCGTACATTTACGGTAAATTAGCGTTTGAGTAATCTGATTTTAAGAACTTCAGATTTATACTCTAGCTACATCGACTGAAACACTCAGGTTGTGAGTTTCACCACCATCAAACACGACTCCCTGCAAGGGTGGCACATCAGCGTAGTCGCGTCCCCAGCCAGTAACAATATGTTGATCGTTAGCGATGAGGTCGTTAGTCGGGTCAAATTCCACCCAGCCAAGATCCGGTACAAAAATAGCAAACCAGGCGTGAGAAGCATCAGCACCAACGAGCTTTTCCTGACCTGGAGGCGGCAGAGTCTCTATATAACCACTCATATAACGTGCTGCTAGGCCAACAGAGCGCAGGCAGCCTATCGCCAGTTGGGCATAATCCTGACATACGCCACGTTTTTCTCTCAGAACCTGTTCGGTTGGCGTTGTTACGTCGGTTGCGGTTGGGTCAAAAGTAAACTCGGTAAAGATTTTATGGGTAAATGCCATGGCGGCTTTTAACACGGGTTGATTGTCACTGAACAATTCTTGCGCATATTGCCTTAAATTTTCGGAGCGTTTGATTTGTAGTGAGTCGAGGCAAAATTCCTGCGCTAACCTGATGTCCGCACTTTCAGCATTCGCCATGATACTTCGAAGTTCACCGCAGGTAAGCTGATGGTTCTCGATGATGTCGGCCCAGTTGTGAGGCTTTACCTCTAAAAAGCTGGTGACATCAATGGTGAGTTCCTTATGTGGCTCTTGAATAGAGAAGTAAAACGTTTCGTTACCAAAATAATCCTGTCCTTCGTTTTGGTACAACGGCCTTGGTGTCACTCTAATCTTTCGGTTAAAGCAGCGCTGATTTTCAGTATCCCTCGGCAACAGGTGAGCCATGTTGTAGCACAGGGTCACTGGAGAACTGTAGGAGTAGGTCGTTTTATGCTGGACTTTATATCTCATACATTCAATTTCCATTTGGGTTTTATCAACTGCTGCGGTCCAGCGGTGTGATCAAAGTACTTGTCGCTTATCAGTGAAGTAAATTGTTCTAATTGGACGATTATCTTATCCATCAGAGCGCCAAACTCTTCTCTGGTTTGGTTATTTGGATTCGCCTTAGCGAGTTGTTCGAGATCCGTAAGTTGAATGTCGTTCAGCGTCAGTAGGATCAGCCTGGTTTCGCTGGTGAGTCCGCCGGGAATAAAGGCATGATTATCCGGTAGCATATCCAGAAACTCTTTCAGCTTTTCGGTCTGGTAGACCAATGAGCGCGGGTTCGAAGGATCAACCATTAGCAGATCCAAGCCAAACGCTACACGAGCTCGGGTGCGATAGCGTCTTCTGAAAGAAATGAGCGCTTCCATGCTGAGGAGTACCGACTCCAGCACTTGTTGCTGTGACAAACTTTCTAGCTTGACACTTAGCGTTGACTGGAACAGTTTTGCGGTCTGAATTGCCCTTTCGGTACGCTGGCCAATCTGCTGAAATATCCAGTCTTCTCCTCTAAGCATGCTGTCGTTGCTCAATCCGGACAGTGCTAACAGCATGGTCATCAAATTATCCAGTGATTCTTCTGGCGCTTCAGGCAGGCCACTGGTGTAGGCTCTATCCAGCTCGTTAAGGTGGTCACGTAGCTTGTTCAGTACTATTCGGGTGTCGGCAGACAGGCGATCCCGCACATTATCACTGCAAGAAAGCATGGCCAGTAAGTTGGATTTGATACTGCCAATTCGTTTGCCATTCACCACCAAGTCGGCCAGTTCGGTATCTGGATTTTCCAGAAGTTCGGCATTCCCCTCAACAAATCCCGGCAGGCAATTTGTCTGTAGAGAGATCGCCTTTAAAAGGGTCGTCCGTGCTTGAGGTGAGAGCTCTTCGATACCATTTAGCTGCTTAAATAATACCCGCATAAGGCGAATGCTTAACTCAGCGCGTTCCGCATAGCGTCCAAACCAGAAGAAGTTTTCGACTACGCGGCTTGGTACATTTCCGTGCTGAGCAACGTGAAAACCAGGCTCGTCTAGCAGGGACTGATGAGTCAGATCAGGCTTGTTGGCTGTTACCCAGGTATCCTTACTGCGAGCACCCGATAAACTGGTAACGATGTAATCGTCATCGGATTGAGTCACCCGACTTAATGCACCTGGCATCACGCAGTATCGGTCACCGTCAGCGACAGTAAAGGCTTTCAACAGGCTATGTCGGTTTTTTATTTTTGAGCCGGAACAGACAGGCACCGTAGAGCCGGGGATATAAGTCTGCGCTACATACTGTTTTGGATTTGCCTTAATCATCTCCAGCGTTTTTATCTTTTCTTCCGCCGATAAGCAGTGGCCGTAAATTGTCTGGCTGCGAGCTTTTCGATATGAAGGTTTGATAATCAGGTTTTCGAGGTTTTGTTCAACAAACTCTATGGTTCCGTCAATACCGCACCAGTAAGTATCAACGCTATGGAGTTTTAAAGGCTCACCCAGCAAGTATTCACATATCTTCGGAAGAAACGCCATCAGTACCGGAGATTCAAGAACTGCGCTTCCCAGCGGGTTGGCCAATACCACATTGCCGCTGCGTGCCGCTTCTAACAGACCTGGAATACCAAAAAGAGAGTCAGGTCGCAGCTCTGACTGGTCACAGTCGTTGTCGTCCGTACGGCGCAGAATGACATCAACTGGCGTTAAACCAGAGAGGGACTTGAGCCAAACTTTTCCGCCTCTTACCGTTAAATCGCCAGCTTGCACCAGCGGATATCCTAAATAGTTGGCTAAATAGGTGTGTTCAAAATAGGTGCTACTTGATGATCCCGGTGTTAAAAGAACAACTCTAGGTTCGTCAGTTTTATGTGCAGCAAGTTGGTTAAGAGTGTTTCTCATGGTCTGGAAGAAACTGGAAAGACGTCTCACATTACTATGACGAAATACGGATGGCAGCACTCGCGAGATGACGGTTCGGTTTTCCAACGCATAGCCCGCCCCTGAAGGCGCTTGAGTTCTGTCACTGATGACCACGTAAGAGCCGTCTGAGTCGCGCACTAAATCGATGGAATGAAAGATAAGGTTTTTCAGTCCTGGAATGTCAATCCCAAAGCACTGGCGTAAAAAGCCAGGGTGAGAAAAAATAATCTCTGCCGGTATCACACCGTCTTTGATAAGGCGTTGTTCGCCATAGATATCTTTTAATATCCGATCAAATAACTCTGAGCGTTGTGCCAGACCTTGTTCTGTATCTTTCCATTCGCTCTGAGCGATGATATTAGGCAGCACGTCCAGAGACCAAACTGTAGGCGAAAGTGGATCGTTTTTAAGATCATAAGTCGCACCGTCGTCTCTCAGAATTCTCTGAGCACGCTTTTGTAAATCTTCCAGATTACCATCTTCCAGTTTCTCTAAATGCGTAAAGAGAGGCAGCCAGTGTAGTCTGGTTTGCTTGATGTCATCATACGCCTCATCGTAGGCCTTTTTGGATGCCTGATAAGGACCAATCAAGGGCGGGTTTTCTCCCGCCCCAGCGAAGTCTGAAACGAATTGACTCATACTATTTTTTTGCTACTACCTTGTGAGTTATTGCCTAGTATATACCACTCGGAAAAGACAACCAGCTGAGTAGAGTTTATACGATTCAATTTTCGCGATGATCTCATCCAATACGTCGACTGCGTTTGCGAAGATCCAGAGTGTTTGGATATTCGTGGCAGATTTCCTCTTTGGGTGGTGCCATTGGGCGCGGCGCAGTCTTGTTTTCATAGAATTTGCGCAGAGCGTTGAACTCCGGTGGTGGGTTAAACGTTCCCTGAGTAAATCCGTGATCCCAAAAACGATTCACCCTCCGAGCCTCAGCCTCATTTCCGTTGACTGGGAAGGTTTCATAGCTTCTTCCCCCGGGATGGCTGACATGGTACGTACAGCCGCCAATCGAGACACCGTTCCAGCTGTCTATCAAATCGAACACCAGTGGAGAATCTATTCCCAGTGTTGGGTGTAGCGCAGAAGGCGGAGCCCAGGCTCTGTATCGCACGGCTGCCACGAATTCGCCTTGTCTGCCCGTCGGTCTCAATGGTATCCGACGGCCGTTACACGTTAGTACATAACGGCTTTCCGTCATTCCCGTCAGGCGAACTTGCAGACGCTCCACCGACGAGTCGACAAAGCGGCTGGTGCCAGTCTGCGTGACTTCCTCACCGAGAACATGCCAAGGCTCGATTGCCCAGCGCAGTTCGATTTCAATGCCATCTATCTGTTGCCTTCCGTAATGAGGGAAGCGGAACTCTTCAAACGGTGCCAGCCACTCTAATTTAAACGGGAACCCGTGTTGTTGAAGATCGTCCACCACCTCTTTGATATCCTGCCAGACGTAATAGGGCATCATGAACTTATCGTGCAGGGTAGTTCCCCAACGTATCAAAGGCTTGTGGTAAGGATCTTTCCAAAAGCGTGCAACTAAACAGCGCAATAGTAGTGTTTGTACCAATGCCATTCTGGCGTGCGGTGGCATTTCAAAACCACGGAATTCCAGTAGTCCTTGTCTGCCGCTGCTGGTACCTGCCGCATATAACTTATCGATACAAAACTCGGAACGGTGGGTGTTACCCGTCACGTCCACGAGAAGGTTTCTCATCAGTCTGTCGGCCAGCCAAGGCTGATCGACCAGTCCATCCGGGAAGTTCTGGAAGGCTATCTCCATTTCGTACAGGGCTTCGTCTCTTCCTTCATCCGGGCGTGGTGCCTGACTTGTCGGGCCAATAAACATGCCGGAGAAGAGGTAAGACAGCCCCGGATGGTGTTGCCAGTAGTTGACCAGACTTCTCAACAGATCCGGTTTTCTCAATAGAGGGCTGTCCGCTGGTGTGAGGCCGCCAAGCGTAATGTGGTTGCCACCGCCAGTGCCGGTATGACGGCCATCCAGCATAAACTTCTCTGTCCCAAGTCGGCATTGGTGCGCCTGCTCGTAGAGCGTTTCGGTGTTTTCTACCAACTCTTGCCAGTTTTTTGCAGGGTGAATATTCACCTCGATCACGCCCGGATCGGGTGTGATAAGGAATTTCTGTAACCGGTAATCTTTCGGTGGCTCGTAACCTTCAATGACAACCGGAATGGAGAGCGCGCTTGCCGTCGCTTCTATTTGATAGATGAGCTCAACATAATGCTCCAGATGGGTCACTGGTGGTAGAAACAGATGTAGTCGGCCATCTCTCGGCTCGACACAAATTGAAGTACGGATAACATCAACCGTCTTTTTGCTACTTTCCTTGTCTTCGAGAGGAGGTTGTTGAGATTGCTGACGTTGCGCGACATTCTCCGTTAACGAATAGACAGGCAATGCCTCTCTGGCTTCAAACGGATCACGTTCCGGCGGGATTTCCTCTTCGCTGACCTGCGGCAGAGAGTCCAACGGAAGCCTGTATCCCATTGGACTGTCTCCGGGGATAAGCGTGATCACGTCACTTCGCATTGGCCATAGCGAGCTCTGCCAGCCTTGTTCGTCAAATGAAACCGGAAGCACGTAGCCGCTGATGCTTTCTAAGCCTCGTCCTAGTAGCTTTGCCAGACGACGTCTTTCCAAATCATCGCTCAGCTTGGCTTTTTTCGGATTCGCTGACTCTGGCAAGGAACGTTCTAGCCAGAGATAGTAAAGCGAGTCTTCATAGGCCGGTTGCAAATATTGGTTATGGATGCCCAACCGTTCACAAAGCAACTGCCCGAAACGCTCGGCATCCTCAATCGTATGTTGGTAATCTTTGTCCACACGTGCCAGTAAAGACGGATCATGCCACAGTGCTTCACCATCGGTACGCCAAAAGCAGCCTAGCGCCCAACGTGGTAACTCTTCGCCGGGATACCACTTACCTTGACCGTAGTGCAACAGTGCGTGGGTGTTGAATTTGTCCTTCAGGCTGATGAGCAGATCTTTTGCCAGTTTGAGCTTATCCGCACCTAACGCTTTGGTGTTCCATTGCGCCGAGTCCATATCATCAATCGAGACAAAGGTTGGTTCACCCCCCATGGTCAGGCGCACGTCCATCTCATCCAGCTGCTCGTCCACAGCGCAACCGAGCGCTTTGATGTTTTCCCACTCATCATCCGTGTAAGGTTTGGTTACTCGCGGGTCTTCATGGATTCGAATCACCGTATTGCTGTATTCAAATTCACATTCGCATTCGTCGGTCGCACCAGTAATAGGGGCGGCCGAGATAGGATCAGCGGTACAGGCAAGGGGAATATGTCCTTCTCCGGCAAACAAACCGCTGGTCGGGTCAAGGCCAATCCAGCCTGCACCAGGCAGATAAACTTCACACCAGGCGTGCAGATCAGTGAAGTCCTCTTCCGGCCCGGATGGCCCGTCTAAAGATTTAATATCAGAGGTCAACTGAACCAGATAACCAGAAGCAAAGCGTGCAGCCAGCCCAAGACTGCGAAGGATCTGAACCAGCAACCAAGAGGTATCACGGCAGGAGCCTTTTTTCAGGGTTAGCGTTTCCTGACAGGTTTGTACACCCGGTTCCATACGAATGCCGTACTCAATCTGTCCAGCCAACTTACTGTTTATCTCTACCAGAAAATCGACGATGCGCTTTTTGCTGCGATCGACATCTGCCAGCCATTTTTCGAGTTCTTGACTCGATTCTGTCACCGATAGGTAAGGTGCAAGTTCCTCCTGTAGGAGATCGTCGTATTTGAACGGAAAGTTCTCAGCGTACTCTTCGATAAAGAAGTCGAATGGATTAATCACCGTCATATCGGCGATGACTTCGACCTCAAACTTCAGTTCGCGCATCTTCTCCGGGAAGACCAATCTGGCCTGATAGTTGCCAAACGGGTCCTGCTGCCAGTTAATAAAGTGTTCTTCCGGCTCTACTTTAAGTGAGTAGCCATGGATATGAGTACGTGAGTGAGGGGCCGGTCTCAACCTCAATAGGTGAGGTGATACCTTCACGTCGCGGTCGAACTTATACGAGGTATTGTGCTGAATAGCTACACGTATGGTCATGCCGCTTCTCCGTGATCAAAGTGGAACCAAGTTTCACCAATCTCTGCTTGCAGGCTAATCAATGCCAACTGAATATCGTTCAGGTAGTCACTGAACGCCTGACAGATACTTTCGTTGTGTTCAATGCTGTAGGTGGTATCCAACAACTGTTCTATGTGCAGGATGATCTCTTCGTGTCGTGGCAGATACATTGCCGCGCTTTTGATCTGCTTCAGACAGAATGCTTGCGAGCGAGGAAAATCTTCGTCAGTAAGTAAGAAGGTTGTGGTATTGACGCCATCAATACCGCAGCGCATGGTTCTCAGGTAGTTCTGATAAGCGCTTTGCGACTTGAGCACCTTCGGCCAGATTATCTGTTCTAGCAAGACTTCTTCTTCCGGTAGGGCTTTTATCTTTAAGCTGACGGCGGAATCCAGAATGCGCGTATTCATATCCGCTCGTTCGAGATAACGTCCCATAATAATAAAGCTCCATGCGGCATCTCGGCTCATGGCGTTGCTCAGCAAACCAATGATCTTTCGGCAGCCTTCAAGCACATTGTTTAGATAGTCATAGCGCTCACCCCGATTTATTCCCTTTTGTAGATTCTTGCGAGCATAGATGTCCAGTTCATTAATCAGCTCCCACATCTCCTCGGGAAGGACATCTCGGGTGGTACGGATATTTTCACGTACCATTTTCAGTGAAGATAACATCGAGCATGGGTTATCCTCACTGGCAAGAAGAAAGCGCACAACGTTTCTTTCGTTCTTATCTTTGTACTTTTTATTAAACTCCTGCGCACTGCCGCTTATCTCTATCAGGTTGTACCATGAAATACGTACATCCTTTGGTAAATCAAACAATAGCTCATCGTAAACACTGATCAGACGGACAATATTTTCAACGCGTTCCAGGTAACGGGCACTCCAGAACAGTCGTTCAGCAACTCTTGATAGCATCACTTATCTCCTTCTGTTTTTACGATCCAGGTATCTTTACTGCCACCACCCTGAGAGGAATTCACCACCAGAGAGCCTTTTTTCATCGCGACCCGGGTAAGGCCACCAGCGGTCACATAGGTTTTCTTGCTTTGAAGGATAAACGGACGTAGATCCAAGTGTCTCGGCTCCAGTTTTCCTTTTTCTATCAGTGTCGGCGCAGTGGATAGCTTAAGAGTCGGTTGGGCGATATAGTTGCGAGGGTTGTTCTTAATAAGTTCGGCGAACACGTCCTGTTCTTTTTTGCTGGAATGAGGGCCGACTAACATGCCATAGCCGCCAGATTCATTGGCAGGTTTTACTACGAGCTTATCTAAGTTTTTCAGCACGTATTCTCTGTCATCTTTATCTTCACATAAGAAGGTTTCGACATTAGGCAGGATAGGCTCTTCATCCAGATAGTATTTGATAAGTTGCGGCACATAGGCGTACACCACTTTATCATCTGCGACACCTGCGCCTGGTGCGTTCGCTAGCGCAACGTTGCCTTGCTTCCATGCTCGCATCAGTCCGGGAACACCAAGCATGGAGTCTGGGTCGAATGCTTCAGGATCTAAAAACATGTCGTCGATGCGGCGATAGATCACATCCACGCGTTCAGGGCCGTAGATGGTTTTCATATAGACGCAGTCGTCTTTGCCTACATAGAGGTCTCCGCCTTCGACTAACTCTGCGCCCATCTGCTGGGCGAGAAAAGCGTGTTCAAAATAGGCTGAATTGTAGATGCCAGGGGTTAAAACGACGATTTCTGGTCGCGGGATATCTCTTGGTGAGAGCGCTTGTAGCGTATCCAGAAGCTGAGAAGGGTAGGAGTCCACTTTTCTGATATTGTCGTTTTCAAACAGCTCTGGTAGCACCCTTTTCGTGACGGCTCGGTTTTCCAACATATAAGAAACGCCTGAAGGGACACGGAGGTTATCTTCCAGTACGTAAAACTGTCCGTCATCGGCACGCACCAAATCGGTGCCACATATATGCGCCCACACACCAAAAGGGGGCGAGACACCGACACACTCAGGACGAAAATTTTTCGATTCTTTAATGATATGAGCAGGGATAATGCCGTCTTTAATACAGTTCTGGTCGTGGTAAAGATCGTCGATAAAACGGTTTAATGCAGTCAGTCGCTGCTTTAGTCCTTTTTCTGCAGCTTCCCAGTCTTTTGCATCTATTGTTCTGGGAATAATATCAAACGGCCAAGCGCGGTCGATATTGCCTTCTTCGGTATAGACAGTAAAGCTGATACCCATTTCCTGAATTGTAGCTTCCGCCGCCAGCTTACGTTTATCAAGCTCTTCTGGGGGTAAGCTATCAATATAGCTCAGCAGTCTGCATGAAGAGTCTCTGTATTTACCTGCGCTGTCGATCAGCTCGTCAAAGTACTCTCCACTGTCGTACCCTTCGGTTAATTTACTCATAGCGGGGATCCATCCTCTTGCTTTTGAACCCATTTCCCGGCCGTACTTCACTTTTATCCCTAGCAGCAACTTTAGATATTCAAAGAAAAAACCGGCGAGAATTGATGTTCCTGTTTTGATTAGTTTTATTCTTTATTTATTGCATAAGCATGCATCTAACTCATGACAGTAATAAGAAGAAAAGCAAATAACAGACCGGAAATTACATAGTCATGGAAGATTAATAATTCTAAAGTGAGTTTAGTCGCTATGAGCAATTGCATGAATAAATCTGGTCAGCGCTAACCTTTTCTAAGCATATTCACTCGTTTGAGTATTCATTACAAAAATTAAGGTATTGATTCTTTTGTGTTTATCAGTTGCAGTGCTTGCCTTGAACGTTTAGATTACCCAAAACAGTATTAAAAAGCGTGGTTGAGAGTTGGCAGATGTGGGACAAATTGAATTTAAGAAAGTTAATCCTGATCCTATGTGTGTTCAGCGTTGTAGTCACATTACTTAACGCTTTTTACTCTATTTATCGAGTGCAACATAATCTGATTATCAGCAATACAATGGAGTCCAACCGTGTTTACGCTGAGAAAATGGCGGAAATGACGGATGCTTTTATTGATTCTGCAATGTCTCAGCTTGAATACAGCGCAAATACCCTCCGTACGAAAATGGCTGATCCTGATGTCCTGGAAGAAGAAGTTAATCGCTTAAGAACCCAAACCGATTACTTTAACTCTGTGCTCATCGTCAATGCCGAAGGGGTGATCGTTTCTGTTTCTCCAGAAACGCTGCAAATTAAAGGCATGCGTCTAAGCGGTAAGCGTTTCTTGCAATCTCTGAACTCGCAAGCGCCAAAAATTACAGACCCGTTCGTCTCTCCGGCAGGGAACTATCTAACCAGTATGTCATATCCTATTTTCTCTGAAAGTGGCGAATATCTGGGCTATGTTACGGGCACCATCTATCTTGAACAAAAAAACATACTGAAGACTTTATTGGGACAACATAGCTACAAAGATGGGTCTTATCTGTATGTTGTCGACCAAAATCACACGCTGATTTACCATCCAGATAAACGCAGAATCGGACAGAAAATCGTCAACAATGATGCGATCAATGCGGTTGTTGAGGGCCAAAAAGGACAGCAGGACATTGTAAATTCTCAGGGAATCGAAATGCTCGCCGGTTATGCGCCAGTAAATCAATCCGGGTGGGGGATCGTTGCACAGAAGCCTAAAAATCTCACCTTATCCGTACTCGATGACCAAATGTGGACCGTGTTTCTTGAGACACTGCCTATTGGCGCGCTCACACTGTTGCTTATTTGGGTATCTTCCGTTTTTATATCCAAGCCATTGTGGCAGTTAGCCAGTGCAGTAAAAAACTTCGAGAACCATACTTCGAGTGACAACGACTTT
This sequence comes from Allocatenococcus thiocycli, assembly GCF_921292965.1. Classification (NCBI taxonomy): domain Bacteria; kingdom Pseudomonadati; phylum Pseudomonadota; class Gammaproteobacteria; order Vibrionales; family Vibrionaceae; genus Allocatenococcus; species Allocatenococcus thiocycli. The sequence continues at coordinate 27,293 of NZ_CAKLCK010000012.1, read as the reverse complement.
ACACAGATTAAGCCATGGTATTTTGAAGCGAGTTATCTGAAACGCAGTTTTCTGAGTGCAATGAATATTGTATCTAACACCATTGATCAGCTTCATCTGGACACCTTAACGGATGCGATGACGGGGTTATTGAATCGTAGAGGATTAGACAAGGCGGTAGAAAGTCTGCGTGAGCAAAATACGCCATTTTCCGTTCTGGCTCTGGATGTTGATTACTTTAAAAATGTCAATGATACCTTCGGCCATGATGCAGGAGATGCGTTATTAAAGAGTGTTGCGAGTTTGATTCAGGATCAAGCGAGAAAGGGTGACGTCGTGTGTCGCTCTGGCGGGGAAGAGTTTATTGTCTTTTTGACCAAAACCGATCTGGATCAGGCATTTATGGTCGCAGAGCGAGTAAGAAAATCGATTGAATCTCACGAATTTGACACCGTTGGAAATGTAACGATTTCGGTTGGCATTTCCCGTTGGGATGGAACGAATGAGCCAATCAACGCGGTGCTTAAAAATGCTGACGATGCACTGTATCAAGCAAAGCATAATGGTAGGAATCAAACCGCAGTTCAATACTGATTTAAGTCGTCACTGCTGAGTTAACAGGCGTTATGTCTAAGAGAATAACAACGTGGGTGCAATGTCCGCAAGGCGCGGACATTGTGTTGCATCAACACTTATACATGTATCAATAAGGTTTGTTTTAGTCGATTTCCACTAACACCGCTAAGCCCAAACCATCCGGATCTGAGTTGGTATTCGCTGAGGCTGTGGTAAAAACCCCCAGACTTGCGGATTCATTAAAATACCCTGTCATACTGAACGTCCCGTCACCATCAGTGACCGAAATCATAGCCGCACCATTTGAAGCAACCGACGTATTTGCAGTTAGGCTTACCGATTCTTTACTGGACTCTAGCGGGGCGCCAAAAGAAGGCAAATCGATTGTTGCGATAGCGCCATTTACGGTGGCTGAAGATTCAGAGGTAAAGTCTAACGTAGTCGTAAAGCCTGAATGTGATAGCTCAAATGCTGTATCGCTTAGCATTGCCGAGTTAGCAAAGATGAGGCGATAAGTTCTGCCAGTTAATACCGGGGTTTCTGATGGGAGTTTAACCGCTAAAGTGGTATCAATTTCCATATCTGACCCATCAAGGCCGTCGGCATGATAGAAGACTAAAAAGTTATAATCTGCGTTAACAAAACCATCAACAGAATCTCCATCGACTGAGACAATATCCCCACTGGAAACAGTCACAATACTTAGACCGGGCTCCGCGCCATACTCTTGAGTAGAATAACCGCCGGAGCGAGAGACATGCTGCTGAGTTGTCGCAGCAACATCAACCGTGGCATTGCCTGAAAAAGCCAAGACGTTAGTCTCGGTCTCAACTTCAACAAAACCGGTATTGATAAAACGAGAACCGAAGTAAACCCGCCCAAAATCCCCAGTTAGGTCGGGGGACGACATATTGGTAGGTTGATCTGCCATCAGTAATAACCCTCTTCCCACCTCAATACCACTTTGAGCATCTGGATCCAGAGCATCGTTTGTCCCATCACCATTGGTATCAATGGTTGCGTAACGTGCACTGTTGTACGTACTCAGGCTAAACGCGACATTACTGTCTTTTACTTTTTGAAATTTTATGATTTGTGGTGGAGAACGCCAGCCCGAATCTCCATCAATTTCTTCTTCGAAATCGGCTTCGATAGTTAAAATCTTGCCAGAATCATAAGTGGCGGCGACGGTTTCATCCTCTTCAGATTCGGTATAATACACGGACTCATAGTAAGCAGATGCATCATTACCATGCACATAGCCCCAAGCCCCTTCATTGTCCGTCAACTCGACCTCAACGCTTCCGTCACTCTCACCAGTAAGAGCGACTGAAGAATAAAACATGTCTAAAGCATAGGTTCCGAAGTCACCGTCATGCAAACCTATGGCCATATCTATTAGTCGGTATTCGCCCGAGATTTGAACAGCGGAAGAAGGCGTCGCATTGATAGAAGCAATTTCTTTGTCTACGAATTCTCCAACCTCGTTTTCTAAAGCAGTAAGCATACTCGACATGTCAATCCGACTCGCCAAATTAAACTCTTCGACTTGTCCCTTTAACTTAACCACTGACGAGTTAGTAAGATCGTTTAGTGAGCTATCCGATTGGATAAATTTTCGTAGTACGAACTCTGACATTGGAGATATATCGACGGACTCTTCAACCACTTGGGATCTTAAATCGATATCGTTGTCACCGGATATTCTCACGACTAAATTACCGCCTAGCGAAACGCCTGCTGGCACGGTAATGGTGTAATCGCCCGAGATGGAAGTCGTTGTGGTTGCGATTACGTCACCAACCTGATTACCGTCATTATCGATTCTGATGAGCTCAACCAATGCTCCAGTGACGGGCTGTAAGCCGGTTATGCCCGCATATACAGAAGGGAACACTCCGTTAAATACACTTTCTATAACGGATTGATGCTTAAGCATCGCAACTTCGCCACCGGGAGCGGTGACATTGCCACTTACTTCTTGCGACCTTGCACTTGTATCGCCGTCACTGCCCCCACACGCTGTTAATATTAACGTCAATAAAGCGACGCCATACCTAGACCTTACTATGTTCATAATCCATCTCCATGGTTAGGGAAGCACAACAAGCACACGAATATGCAACAGTCGCGTTACGATGCATAATAGTTAAGTAGTATTTTCTATGCAAACTAATGTATTAAAAATGTTCGTGTCATGTATGTGAATCGCCCTGAGCACAGGACAAAGCGAGTAGGGAAGCGCTGGGTAGGCTATTGTTTATATAACCTTTTAAATTTGTACGTCGGTTATGCTGATTGTACACAGTCTTGGAAAGTTCAAAAGGTGTTTAACCATAGGTTTATTGGAGTCGACTTTAAATCATCAATTTCTACAAGAAGAAGGATGTAAAAGTGAAAATCGCTATTTTATCAAGGAATAAGAACCTTTACTCCACGCGCAGATTAAAAGAGGCAGGTGAGGCTCGCGGCCATGAAGTAGACGTTATTGATACGTTACACTGCTACATGGATATCACCAGCAGCAAACCTGCAGTGAGGTTCAAAGGTGAGCAATTACCGCATTACGACGCGATTATTCCACGAATTGGTGCGAGCATTTCGTTCTACGGAACATCAGTAGTCAGGCAGTTTGAGATGACGGGTAGTTTTAGTGTCAATGAATCCGTCGCTATCAGTCGTTCACGAGATAAATTACGCTCTATGCAGCTTCTCTCAAGAAAGGGTATTGGATTGCCACGTACAGGGTTTGCTAACCGACCAGACAATGTGAAAGATTTAATCCGAAATGTTGGTGGTGCCCCATGTGTGATTAAACTTTTAGAGGGGACACAAGGTATTGGCGTTGTATTAGCGGATACCGCAAAATCTGCAGAGGCTATCGTTGAAGCATTCATGGGGCTAAAAGCCGATATCCTGATACAAGAATTTATCAAAGAAGCGGGTGGCGCTGATATTCGCTGTTTCGTTATCGGTGAGAGGGTTGTCGCCGCGATGAAACGACAAGGCGCAGAAGGTGAGTTTCGTTCAAATCTACACCGGGGTGGCTCGGCAACGTTAGTCAAACTGTCTAAAGAAGAACGTGCTACTGCGATCGCTGCGGCTAAAGTGATGGGGCTTAAAGTGTGTGGTGTCGATATTCTAAGAGCGGAACGCGGGCCTGTTGTGATGGAAGTTAACTCTTCACCAGGACTTGAAGGCATTGAAACGGCAACAAAAAAAGATGTCGCAGATTTAATTTTTCAGTTTATCGAAAAGAACGCGAAACCTTACAGAACGAGAACGTTAGGTAAAGGTTGATACTAAAAGGACATATCTGACTCACTTCACTAAGTGATACGGATGTCGGCGTTCTGTAGTCAAACCGGATCACTCTGTGGTCGATGCAGCCAATGCAAAGTTGAGATTTATCTCATCGTATATAGAGCTGATTCGGTTTGACTTGAGCTTTCACCCGACTCGCGTATTATTCTCAGCGTTTCTTCTTTCATTCGATTTTTTATGATCTTATTGGGTTCACGACATCGCGCGCCGCAGAAGCAGGCGAAGTGGCTCCTGGCTATCATTGGCTGGGTCATTGTCGTGTGCCTGATGCAAAACTCCGGCTTTGTATCGTCGTGTTCCATGACCGGAGAGACGGTTGCGAGCGCTTCGGTCGCCGAAGAAAAGGTTCATGATACTAAGTCAAAAAGTGCCAACAAGTGTGAATTGTCTGAGAAGCTCATTCAGTTTGCTAAACACCATCTCGGGCTGTTCATTGTTATTTTGTTTGTGGGCATTACATTGGTGGCGGTCTGTCGACGTGGTGTATTTGCACAGTTAAGGCAATGGACCGAACCAATACCTTATAAAAACCGGGTTCATCTTACATTTTGTGTTTTCCGTGAATGACAAGTGGCTTCTGGCTTATGTAGCCAGCGAACTTCTACACTTGTTTTTAATCAGGAATCACTATGAATGATATGACTAAAATGACTCGAGTCGCGTTGATATTCATGACAACGTTACTGTTAAGTTTGTTTTCTCTCCAACTTCCCGCTCAGACACCCGACACTGGCTGGATGAGCAACCCTCAACATCCACCGGTACAAACACGCTTTGTACTGACCGGATTACAAGATCCTCAAGCCAAAACGGTCACTGGCTATCTGGATGTAAAGCTATCGGGAGATTGGAAAACCTATTGGCGCTCACCGGGTGAAGGTGGGGTTGCTCCCTCTATTGACTGGCAAGCGTCGGAAAATTTGACCAAAGTCGATTGGCTTTGGCCCTACCCACAAAAGTTCGAACTACTGGGCATAGAGACGCAGGGCTACAAGGGCGACACTTTATTCCCTATCACGCTGCATATCGAAGACATGAGCAAACCCGTTGCTATTGATGCGGTATTAACGTTGTCTTCCTGCACCACGATTTGTGTTTTGACGGACTATCCAATTCAACTGACGTTTCTGCCTTCAGATTTACAGGTTGATGAAGAGGTGATGTTTCGTTATGCACAAGCACTGAGTAATGTTCCGCAACCTTCGCCATTTATTGAAGTCACGCAGGCAAATTGGGATGTCAATCAATCAACACTGCAGGTAAAGCTGACAAATACCCAAGGTTGGAATCATCCGCAGATATTAGTAGATGGTGTTGATGACTCCACGCGAGATTACAGCTTCAAGTTAAAAGGAACTTATTTGGAAGGCAATGTTCTGACGGCTAGATATAAAGTGAATACCTGGCTGGGAGATATTGATCTTAATAACCAGCCGCTGTTTGTTTCAATCAAGGACGATAACTTATTAGCGGAAGAGGTTAGCCAAGCGCAAGCTGCAGCGATCGTAGATGCGTTACCAGATACGTCTTTAACAAGCGTATTTGTTTTTGCTCTGCTTGGTGGTCTGATTCTTAATATCATGCCTTGTGTTCTTCCTGTGCTTGGGATGAAGCTGAGTAGTATCGTTACTGCTCACGGGGTCGAACGTCGTCAGATTCGCGCACAGTTCGTCGCTTCTTCATTGGGAATTTTGACGTCGTTCTGGATTCTGGCGGGTTTTATCACTGCGCTTAAAATGACAGGCAGTGCGATCGGGTGGGGTGTACAGTTCCAGAGCGTTTGGTTTCTTGGCTTGATGGTGCTGGTTACTGGGCTTTTTGGCGCCAATATGCTGGGGCTATTTCAAATTCGTCTTTCATCTGGCACGAATACGTGGCTGGCTTCCAAAGGCAATAACACTCTTATTGGCCACTATGTTCAGGGTATGTTTGCGACTTTACTTGCGACACCATGTTCTGCGCCATTTCTGGGTACGGCGGTGGCCTTCGCACTTGGGGCTGATGTGTTTACGTTGTTTGCCGTCTTTACTGCGTTGGCAATCGGTATGGCGTTGCCGTGGATTCTGGTCGCTGTCTTTCCGAGTATTGCGCTTAAATTGCCAAAACCAGGTAAGTGGATGAACGTGGTTAAAGTTGGTTTTGGTGTGATGATGCTGGCAACCAGTATTTGGTTGCTGACCTTGATTGCTAATCGCTTACCGTTGTTCTGGGTCATTCTGGCTGGCTTGACCGGGTTTATTTTTATCATGGCGAGGGTCAAAACCGTTTACGGCGAAAAAATGCTGGCGATAACGGGTTCCGCTTCTGTATTTTTGATTGCAGGTGGGTTGCTTCTTGCTAGCTTCACTGCCAGCAAGTGGGCGACACCACTTCCACAAGACCTTGCATGGCAGAGGCTGTCAAACACAGCGATTGACTCTCATGTTGCAAATGGAAGAGTCGTATTTGTAGACGTCACTGCAGATTGGTGTATCACTTGTAAAGCGAACAAGATCGGGGTGATCTGGCAAGATCCGGTGTATTCGTTATTACAAAGCCCAAGTGTCGCGACATTGAAGGGCGACTGGACTCACCCTGAAAGTTCCGTAACGGATTTCCTACGTCTATATGGGCGTTACGGCGTCCCTTTTAATATCGTCTATGGGCCAGCAGCACCCCAAGGCATCCCCTTGCCCGTCATTCTTACAGAGGATGTTGTCGTCAGTGCGATCAAACAAGCGAGTGGGGGAAACAGTTAATGAGCTCTAAAAGCCGTCGTAAATCATGGCAACATTGGCTACTCCAACTCCTACAAATTGTGATCATTGTTACCGTCGTTTCAGTTGGTATGGATTGGTACCGCACCAAAGATATACCCAAACAAAACGCGCCAGCGTTGAGCGCGTTCATGAGCAGTGGTCAATATGTTGATGTCATCGAGAAAAGTCATGAAGAACCCGTGGTTGTCTATTTTTGGGCGACATGGTGTCCGGCATGTAAATTTGTTAGCCCAAGTATGAATTGGATAAGTGATCACTATTCGGTAATTGGGGTTTCTGGTTCTTCAGGAAATGAGGAGCGGGTGAAACAGTTTATGATGTCTAAAGATTATCGATACAATAATATCAATGATCCTAAAAGTAAAATTATGCAAGATTGGAAAGTCGTTGTTACCCCCACCATTTATGTTTTAAGAAATGGTGAGATAACCTCTATTACAACGGGTATTTCCACGCCGATGGGAATATTAGCAAGAATTTGGTTAGCTAGTTAATTTCCTAAAATAAATCCGATATTCCAACACTGGAATATCGGATTTTTTAATACGGCGCTATTTTCTTGCACCAACAGGAATCATAATATGAGCATATGGTGTTCCCTTCCACATGACATAGGGACCACCATAATAGGGATCGGTTGGTAGTGAATCGAGTAGTGCCTGGTCCGGAGTAATAATCATCAAGTGAGGGCCTTCGACTATCCATTGATTGTCGTCGGTTTTTCCTTCTGCATAAGGGTCGGTATTACTGGCGCCACCATCACCGGCCAACATATAAGAAATACCCAATGCTTTTGCTTGGAATGGCTTTTTATTCATCCAGGCATCTGCCCATTCCATCCACGCTCCGTCCATACACATTGCTGCAGTGCCCTCTAACTGAGGAGGAGTAGGGAAACAGGTATATTGACTGGACCCTTCTTGAAGGACGTTATTGTTCCAGTCCATCACCGTTACTTTGTCACGAATGGTTGGAGGGGCTGCACTCAATGCGTCATCCAATAAAGCTTGTGAATCATCTGCTGCGTACACACTAAAAGCGCAACTTACCGAAATAAGAGTTGAAATATAAAGAGCTGACTTCATAAATATGGCCTCAAGTTAATACAACATGAGAATGAGAGTGACTTAATTATAGATTAACATTAGAAATGGGTAATTTATTTTTACGGAATACTCATAATGTTTTTACGCTTGTTAAAGCCAATTAAATATTAATGTTGGTAAACGTTTTTATATATCTATCTTTATATCTAACTGTTCATTTAGAGAGCACTATTATTTTATTCTCGTAATGTATTTATATAACGACGAATTAATATAGAAAAAAAGCCGCATGATTGCGGCGATGTATAGAAAACCAGTCAGTCAGCAAATGGTGCTTTCTAATGCTGGGTGACGTTGTTTTGGAGCATTTCGGAGTGTTTCAATAACATGACTCGAATCCAGTGATGGACGACCCAAATCACCATTGCGGTCAGTAACACCGCCACAAAAATGGAGCTGAAACGGTACAGGATTGAGAAAAAGGCATCCTTTTGCTCTGGAACCAATGACGTTGTTAAGGGCACTGATAGCGCCGACATGGCGGAAAACGCAATCGCAGCTTTTATTTGCCCCTTGGTCAGCCAGAGGCAGAAAGGCCCCATCGCAATGGTAAATGCCAGCCAGAAAAGTAAGCCATGGCCATACCAACTGCCCAATATTAATTGCACAGCCATCCCTGCGATGCAGCCTAACGCTGTTCCTATTATGCGGATTTTCGCCATGCCCATTGAACCGGCTAAAGTCATTGGCGTCAGGATGATCAATATGGACGCCTGTGCAGACAACGAATCATACAAATCAGCAACCTGGAAAACGATAAATGCAGCCATCGCGACTACCCAACCCATCGCGACCTGGCTGATGTAATCGATATCTCTTTTCACGGGAGTAGAGATTGCGATGTTTTCGGCTGGTGAATCAGGCTCTGGAAACAGCCAGTAGGCGAGTGCACAAACAAAAATATTACACAAGGTGATGACCCACATGTTGACGTTGAATTCTTCGATATCCATAAAATCGTAGCTGGCGAAGTTCAACACAATGGAGCCAACTAACAGCCCCATGTAGCCGAATAAGAACGTTTTAGGATTCATCATCGCGATACATTTAAACAGCATCATGATGCCGACCGCTACAGTCATCAGCACCGGATGGAATTGTAAGTACTCCAACAGGAAAGTAGCCTGCAGCGTTGTCCAAACGGCGGAGAAAAACACCATCAGTAACGACGGGAGATCAAAACGGTCAATTCTTCCCAGAATAAACAGCGGTACCATGATGGCAAAGAATCCATATGACCAGTTAAACAGCATGCTCAATGCGAGACCTAAAGAGCAGCCGAACCAAATTCGTAAGGTTTTCATGTTGCCGCCTAGTAGATAAAGTGGAACCAACTCGCGAGGTAAATCTGAGCGTTAGCCATCATCTGCCAGAAAACACTATTGTCCGGATACAAAACGATGGTTGCACGAGAGCCGACGAATAGGGCGCTTGGTAATGCTTCGTCACTGGTGAGATTAACCCGTGTGCGCTGAGCATCACGTACCCAACGGTTATTCACTTCCACTTTTGTCAATGCGCCATTTGGTGTTTGTTGCGCTGCGGCGACACCGTAATCTCTGCTGGATAGATCAAAGTCGTAAACCATCCCGGGATTTGCATCGAAAGTGACTAAGGCATGATAGGTTTTGTCGACGCCAGCGACCGATTTTTCACGAAAGTCAGCAGCAACCCACATAGAACCCGTTGGTACGAACGTTAAAAGCGGCAAGTTAATATTCGCCATGGTGCCGGCTTCCAGTTGTAGGTTAGTTACCACACCATCACTTGGCGCGAGTATTTCGGTATTGGCTAAGTCTAACATCGCTTTGTCGATACCATTTTGAGCGATGCGCACGGCGGAACTTTGACCTTTTTGATCACCAAGCTGGGCTTCAATGACTTTTAAGTTCTGTTTTTCCGCCTTTAATGCGGCATTAGATACCTGGTTTTGTGCGAAAGCATCATCGAGTGCTGATTGGGAGATGACTTTCTTACTTGATAGCTTCTGCAAGCGCACGTATTCCCGATGTGCATTATCAAACGTCGCTTGCGCTCTGGCGATATTGGCAATTGCTGCCTCTCGCTGAGAATATAGGGTTGCCTCTTTTTCGTATGCGGCTTGCAGAGACAACTTCGCTTGCTCAAGCGCGATTCTGTATTTGCGATCGTCAATCTTAAATAGCACTTCGCCCTTGCGGACTTCCTGGTTATTGGAAATCAGCACGTCGGTGACTTTACCAGAGACCTCTGGAGCTAATTGAACAACATACCCCTGAACCCGACCTTCGGTGGTTAATGGAGCGTGACGGTCAGCAATGACGATGTATAAGAATAGAACGATAAACAGGACAATTAATGTGCGCATCCAGTGTCTGAATTGTTGGTCAGCAGTCATTGAAAGTTCCGGAGATAGATTAAAGAAAGCGATTATAGATAACTCACTAACAATTCAGTAGAATGATAACACCAACATAAGTGACCTAAAAATAGGACAATGAACGTAAGCTTAGATGATATTTATCTGTTCACCCAGACTGTTGTTCATGGTGGGATCAGTGCGGCGGCTGAGGCGAACCAATTGCAACGCTCCAAGGTGAGCCGCAGATTACAGGAACTTGAAAAAGCGTTGGGTGTGCAATTACTCATCCGTACTACCAGAAGCATTGAACTAACTGCGCACGGTAAACGTTTATTTGAGTTGGTCGGACAGTCGGTCGATCATATCCAGCAGGGTTTGAGTGCAATGCATGAGTACCAGCAAGAGCTTTCAGGGAAGGTGCGATTGGCAATACCATCCGCGTTAATGAGCTCGGCTGCGTTTAGTGCGATTATTTCAGAATATACTCAGCGTTACCCAGATATCTCTGTGGAGATCGAAAACCATCAAGAGAGTGTCGATCTTAAACGGCAGTCGTTTGATCTTCAGCTTTTGCCCAGCGTCGTTAAAGTGACCGATGACAGCTATATTCAATTTAGTCTGTTGCCGTATACCAGTCATTTTGTGGCATCAAAAGCGTACCTTGAGGCTCACCCTCCAATCGAGTCTTTGGACGATCTTAAGCATCATCGCTTGCTGACTAATCGCTATAACGCGAACCTGTTAGATCCTGCTCTGGATGTTGCATTAAAGTCTGATGACCTCAACCTGTTACGTTCAATGGCGATCGCAGGCAATGGTATTGCTTTTATTCCTCAGACACATTCAAAGCCCTCGTTGCAAGATGGCCTACTTGTCGAAGTGTTGCCCGAAATCGCTCACCCAAAGCAGCATTTGACCCTTATTTATCCGTCTGCTCTGTTTCTGCCAAACAAAGTGGTTGCGTTAATTGAACTGTTTCGAGAAAAGTTTAAATAACAAGAGGTATGGCGATTCAAAATAGTGTGAGCGAGCCTTCTCTTTCCGTCGCAGGTTCTCCAACCTAAGCGCATATTAGGTCATTATCGATATTCAACTGGTTTTATTGGGTGTCAAGCACCACATAAAGGAGGGAAGTATGTTATCGAAAGACAACACTGGCTTGATTGTCGTGGATGTACAAGGCAAGCTCGCGACATTAGTGCATGAAAGTGACCAGCTGATTGAAAATGTCGCCAAGTTGGTCAAAGGAGCTAAGGCACTGAACTTGCCAATTCTCTGGCTGGAGCAGAACCCTGAAAGGCTAGGGCCAACCTCTGAGCCTATTCGAGTGGAGTTAGAGACAGCACATTTGCCTATTACCAAGTACACATTTGATGGCTGCAAAGAAGAACGTTTTAAGCTAGCGGTAGAAAATGCCAAAGTGGATACATGGTTGGTTTGTGGCATTGAGTCCCACATTTGTGTGTATCAAACTGCGCTTTCTTTGCGTCAATCGGGCTACCGCGTTGAACTTGTGACCGATTGTGTGTCGTCGCGTACGGCTGCGAACAAGGCGCTTGCACTGGCGAAGTTAACCGCCAATGGTGTCGTATTAACGGGTCTGGAAATGTGTCTTTACGAAATGGTGGAAGATTGTCGAGCGCCAGAGTTTAAAGATATTCTGGCGTTGATCAAATAGGTCTTCGAGGCGCTGTCTAGGGCTGCGCGTTTAGTCAAATTCTCGTTGATATCTTGGCAGCATTGACTCGTTGCCAAGAATCCCTCCTTGATGAACATAGATCAGTGTCTTGTCTGGGTTCTCTTTTCGCCACGAAGCCAGACATTGCCACATATAGGGGTCGTAAAGGAGATCAAACTCCAGATCCGTTTGTTCGTACAAGCTTTTCCATGTCTCATAATCTTCTTTATACAGGCGTCCGAAATGGTGTTTTTTCCGTACCGATAAAACCTGCGGATGGCTGGTTTCGCCCAGCATATTGAACTGCTCAGTTAGATAGTTTTCATCTCCCACACACGGGCAGGTTAAGATTTCTATTCCATGAGGGTTAAGATACTTGTGCAGATATAATGCGGTGGTGCCAGTACCGGAAGGAAGCGCAACCGCAAACTGTTCTTTTGCCCTGAAGCGAGTCCAGTCGAGAATCTCGCGCGCAAGTTGTTTTACGCCACCTTCGGCAATTTGAGAGCGTCCTCCTTCAGGCATAAACAGCGTAGTTTCATCCAATCCACGTATATCCGAGATGTATTGGCTAGGGTGAAGCTCGCTGCCAACGTCTTTCATCGCTGTTATCTGCATTCCCAAATCGAGTGCGCCCCGATAATTACCAATAGGAGCGCTTTTTAACCACTCCGGGATATGACTGACATAAAACTCGAATGCCCACCCTTTAACTTTTGCGAGTGCAGCCAGAGAATACATCGCATTAGACTGGGCGGAGCCATAGCTAATCAGAGTCGTAACATTTGGATCCTGATCTTCTAATAACATCATGAATTTACGTGCTTTGTTCCCAGAAAAGTGGGAGTGCAGTAAATCATCGCGCTTTAGAAAGAATGTCTGACCGTTAAAGCTGTGTTGAGTGATTGGGCTTTCAGAGAGTTTCATGTGATGCCTGACGGAATAAACCGTGTCACCTGATCATTTTAAAAGGTGGCACAGTTTACCGTTATCGCTAAGAGAACAAAAGCGGGGAGGCTTAAAAATACCATTGATTTTTTAAGGTTATTCGTCGGTATGTTCAGATGCCAAATTGATCAAAGCTTCACACCCGCCTGATGAGTGCGTATTGATCACAAACTGCCAGCCATAGCGGCGGCACAAGTCATCAACGATCATGAGCCCTAAACCGTGTCCGTCAGAGTCTGGAACGGAAGAAAAGCCTTCTCCTTCATCTCGGACAGACAAAGTATCGTCGCTCATTTCAACGTAGATTTTGCCTTTAGAAGTTGCGGCAATACTATTTCGAATCAGGTTACTCAGAACGATATTAAGCACAGCGGTTGTTGCTCTTGTATGTGGGCTGCCTGTTACCGTCACTTCAAACTCAAGAGACTTTTCATCAGCCTGTGCCTGACTAAGTGAAACAATGTGGCGCAACTCCTGCTCAGAAATTCTCCGTACAGGGCTATCATCCGAATTTCGCTCATAACGAACTAATCCCAGCAATGCGTCGACCATGGTAGACATCTGCTGCGTTGCGTCCTGAATACGATGAACCTGTCGTTCCTGAAATGGTGTGCTGGAATTTCTGGCTAATAAGCTACTGGAGCCTTTCATGACGGTCAGTGGCGTTCTGAGCTCATGACTGGCGTAACGTGCAAAGGCTTGTTCTCGCTTAATGACCTGATTTACCTCGTTGCGATACTCGTTAAGTTGAGAGGCAAGGGCTTCGAACTCTTTCGCTGAACCTGGCGGGACAACAAACTTCTTTGATGTATCGCCTTGGTGCTCATCCAATTGCGTTTTCAGAGTGTTAATCGGCTCAATTAATCGCTGAGACAAGCGGAGTAACAAGCTGCCGAAGACAAAAATCAGTGCAAGTACCACCACCAGAACCAACCCGATAACATAAGAAAACTCGCTCCATGTAATCTCGATTTCATCAATTAACGAAATCAAGATGATGGGATGCTCCTCACCATCCTGCATGTAGGTGCTCATGTAAATCATGCGTGTATAGGGCTCTTCGCCGGCTTCACCTAAAAAATAGTGTTTATCTTGCAAGAAAGGGCGGTAAAAATCGGGAACGAGGTTGATGTCATTGTATGCCGTTGTGAGAAGATCAAGCTTTATGACTCCCTCGGAAGGCGTCTGTTTAAAATGTTCGATTGCTTCTTTTTTGTCGATCATAATTCGGCGCTCACCGACGCGATCTTCTGACCACAGCAGTGATCCACTTACTAACGCAAAGCAGAGCAATCCGATCACGACGGAAACCAGCAAGAAAAACAGTTCGAGTCGACCGGTCATACTTTTCGTATTACCGAGTAAGCGACGAATCATGCTCCCGGCTCCAAACGGAAGCCGACTTTAGGAATGGTTTTGAGCAAGTGCTCCTCGAAGGGTTTATCGAGTTGTCCGCGCAGCTGATAAATGTGGCTGCGAAGCACATCGTTATTTGGCTCGTTTTCTTGCCATAAACGAAAGGCAATGTCTTCTCGGGTTACGATTTCTGGAGCGCTTTGTACAAGCATTTCTAGAATGGTGTAAGTGGTTGGGTTTAGTGCCAACTGCTTGCCTTGGCGATACGCCTGGTGCGTTTTTTGGTCAATCGTTACTTCACCGTACTGGAGTTGGCTTGAGGCAACGTTACCACGATAGCGTTTTATTAGCGCAGTCATGCGAGCTTCGAGAATATCGAGGTCAAAAGGCTTAGTCAGGTAGTCATCCGCTCCATGGGCAAAGCCTTTCAGCATATCGTCGCGACTATCTAGAGCGGTCAGCATGAGTACAGGGGTATTATTTCCTGCGTCTCTTAACTTGTTACACAGCGTTAAACCATCCATACGCGGTAACATTAAATCGAGCAAAATAATGTCGAAAGAGTTACTAAGGGCAAGCTTAAGGCCAAGCTCTCCGTTGTCAGCGTAATCAAGCTGCATGCCAGCACACTCGAAATAATCGAACAGCATTCCAGCGATTTCTCGATTATCTTCTACTAAAAGTACACGTTTCATTCATTCTTATCCAATCTCGGCAATGTCGGTTTGCCCTTGACGAACATTATTCACTATAAGCGTGAAAAAGTTGTCAATGTTATAAACGATTCACCAGTATAAGTGACTGATTGAAAGCGTAACACGCAAAACAAAAGGGCTCCAGAATTGCTTCTGGAGCCCTTTATTAGATTTCGTTGTTTCGATGGTTATCGACGCTTAGGTTTGCGCTGACCGTCTGGTTTACCCTGAGCTTGAGGGCGGCCCTGGCCTTGTGGCTTACCGCCATTCGGACGGTTTGAGTTAGAGCCTGCTCGCTGGCCGTTGTTATTACCACGACCTTGACCACCTTGCGCTTTACCTGCGCCATTACGGTTGCCAGAAGGCTTGCCGTCACGAGAACCACTCTCAGAGCGTTTCTCAAGGTGACCACCAAAACCAGGCTGATTCTTGGTGTGTTTCGTGGCAAAACGGTTTGCACCGTGGCGGCCGGATTTACGACGCTGCGCTGGCGTTTGCGCATCAATGTCTTCAGCCGGAACCAAACAAGTGGCTTTGTCACCAATCAGATGTTTTTTGCCCATGCTAACCAATGCTTCACGAATCATGGGCCAGTTTGCCGGATCGTGGTAACGCAGCAGAGCTTTATGCAGACGACGCTGACGCTCACCTTTAGCGACAGGAATGTCTTCACGCTGTTTGTACTTCACGCGTTTCAGAGGGTTAGTCTCTGAGTAGTACATTGATGTTGCGTTACACATCGGCGATGGGTAGAAGTTCTGTACCTGGTCACACTCAAAGTTGTTCTTCTTCAACCAAAGAGCAAGGTTCAGCATATCTTCATCTTCAGTGCCAGGGTGCGCAGAGATAAAGTAAGGGATCAGATACTGTTTCTTACCTGCTTCAGCACTGTACTTCTCGAACATTTCTTTGAAGCGGTCGTACGTACCCATGCCTGGTTTCATCATCAGATCCAGAGGGCCTTTTTCAGTATGCTCAGGTGCGATCTTCAAGTAACCGCCAACGTGGTGAGTGACCAACTCTTTCACGTATTCTGGTGACTCAATCGCAAGATCGTAACGTACGCCCGACGCTACCATTACCTTCTTAACGCCTTCAACCTTGCGCGCTTCGCGGTAAAGGTCGATGGTGTGCTTGTGGTCTGTGTTTAGCTTGTTACAGATACCTGGGAACACGCAAGAAGGGCGACGACAGTTCGCTTCTGCTTTCGGATCTTTACAACCCAGACGGTACATGTTCGCGGTAGGGCCACCAAGATCGGAAATCGTGCCGGTAAAGCCGGGAACTTTGTCGCGAATTTCTTCTATCTCGTTAATGATCGATTCTTTAGAACGGTTCTGGATGATTCGTCCTTCGTGCTCGGTAATCGAACAGAATGAACAACCACCAAAACAGCCGCGCATGATATTCACTGATGTTTTGATCATGTCATACGCAGGGATTTTCGCCTTACCGTACATAGGGTGAGGGACACGTGCGTATGGTAAACCAAACACAAAGTCCATCTCTTCTGTGGTCAACGGAATCGGGGCTTGGTTAACCCAAAGTTCACGATCGCCGTGGCGTTGAATCAACGCACGTCCAGAGTATGGGTTGGTTTCCAGGTGCATCACACGGCTTGCGTGCGCATATAGAATGCGGTCGTTGTTAAGTTTTTCGAAGTTAGGTAAACGTACCGCTGTGGTTTTAGCATCATGACGTGACGGACGAATAGTGATTGGCTGCGCCGCAGCTGGTTCGTCTTTTTTGGTGTCGCACTGCGTTTCTACCTCGTATGGGTTCTTAGGTACGAACGCTTCTTTACGTGGTTTTTCAATACGAGACGAGTCGATGATGGTATAGCTGTCTGGCGCTGCAGGCAGGTTAACCGCTGTACCACGAATGTTCGTCATGTCAGAAATGTTTTCGCCGTTTGCGATGCGGTGTGCCACTTCAACCAGTGCACGCTCAGCATTACCAAATAACAAAATGTCGGCTTTCGCATCAAACAAAATCGAGCGACGAACTTTATCTGACCAGTAGTCATAGTGCGCAACGCGTCGTAGGCTGGCTTCAATACCACCTAGTACGATAGGCACTTCTTTATAGGCTTCACGACAACGCTGTGAATAAACTAAGGTCGCGCGGTCAGGACGTTTACCACCTTCGTTATTCGGTGTGTACGCATCATCGTGGCGAAGTTTTTTATCTGCGGTGTAGCGGTTGATCATGGAGTCCATGTTACCCGCTGTGATCCCAAAGAACAGATTTGGCTGACCAAGCTGCATGAATGCGTCTTTGTTCTGCCATTCTGGTTGAGCAATGATACCGACTCTGAAGCCTTGCGCTTCTAGTAGACGGCCAATGATCGCCATACCAAAGCTTGGGTGATCCACGTAGGCATCCCCTGTCACAATGATAATGTCACAGCTATCCCATCCTAGGGCATCCATTTCTTTGCGGCTGGTCGGCAAGAAAGGTGCCGAACCAAAACACTCGGCCCAGTATTTTTTGTACTCATGAATAGGAGTGATGTTGTTGGTCATATTTTGCTCTCTGTTCCAGGGAGCGCGAATTATAGCGATTTGATGATCAGGTATCTATACCAAACTTGTTTATTCAAGCTTAGTTCATCGAGTTTTATTTGGATTGTAAAAACTCGACGGACTTCTCAATGAATTTTTATCTACGATTACCCCGAAGCCCTTATAGTTATTAGGGTCTTGGTGTGAGGTGTCCCAATATCAATACAACCAATAAGCAACTGCTCCCTTATTGTGGTTCACGTTTATAATCAGATTATACAGAGCAATATTGAGAGTCAGGCAGCTACGTCAGTCGCATTTAGCCACTGCATTCGAAGTTAGGGTTTAAGAAGGAAGGGCTAGGTAATGGGTGAGTCAGCAACGGTAACACATAGAAGGGTATTGATGTGGATGAACAACGATAGCGAACAGGAACGAGACTGGTTCTCGTTTTTGCCCACAAAAGACCAATTTGAAAACAAACTAGAGCACTTCGCCAGAGAGAGCGGCCATCAAGATCTCAATATCATCATGACGCTGAGGCCGAACTTTAGTCAGAAGCGCTTAGTGGAGCAGCAGCTAGGGTTTGCTGACTTTATCACGCGCAGCCGCTACACAAAGCTAGCCGGTCAGTTAACTCGGAATGTATTTGTCGTGTGCTTGCAAACACCGCGTTGCCAGTGGCTAAGTACCATCAAGCTAATCGAAGTGGCTATGAAGGGATTCTTTACGGAATTAAAAAGTGAGATGGGCACAATGGTTCATGACACGATTGTTGAAGGACAAACTGGCGTTTCCGTACTTGGTTACGATACGAGCAGTCCCAAAAAGGCGCTAGCTTTGGCGGTTCAAACGATGGTGTCGTCTAAAGTAGGTGAAGGAGGATACTTCAATTTTTATAACAGCACGCTGCATACCGAGCTGCTAAAACGCCAGCACTTAGAAGCCTTCCTTCAAAAGAAAATCGATGGCGAACTTGTGGATGTCTATTTTCAGCCGATTGTGGACACCTACTCAGGTAAAGTCATTAGATTTGAAGCGTTAGCGCGGTTTCACCATGAAAATAGTAGTTACACTACGCAAGAGATGATTTCGGTTATCGAAGATCTGGAATTAATCGCCGAATTAGATGATATGGTTTGTCGAATCGCGCTGGAGCGCTGGTCTGAATTACAAGGCTTCTATGACGATAATGTAGGACTGTCCATTAACCGCTCTCTCAACACTAAGTTAGATGTATTACAGGTGTTGCAACGTTCATTAGATTTGATTAAATCCAGCAATGTCAATCCTGAACTGGTGACATTAGAATTAACCGAATCGGCTTACTTTGAGCAAGATGAAGCGCATACTCAAGCCTTGAAGCAGATCAGGCAAGAAGGGATCAAAATCGCCATTGATGACTTTGGTACCGGCTACGCTTCTTTTTCTTATCTCGGAAAAGGACAGTTTGATCTACTCAAAATTGACCGTAAGTTTGTCGCGGATATTCATGAGGGCAGCAGTAATTATTACATTGTTAAAATGATCACCGAACTGGCTCACCAATTGGGAGTAAAAGTGATTGCAGAAGGCGTCGAGCAAGTACAAGAGCGGCGTATTCTGGCCGACCTTGGGGTCGATTACCTTCAAGGGTATTTGTTTTCCCCGGCTGTGCCAGCCACGGATCTGAAGCAAGCTAAATATTGCCAGAGTTTATTTAGCTTGGGTTCGGGGTAATGAAAGCCTCTGCCTTCAATACGTAATCAGAAAATGCTGTCGAAGTGAGTTCGAAAGGAGAACAGAGCCGATTAATGGCCCTTTAGGGTTTAGGTGGTTTGGCGATAGGTGATTTGTTATTATCGCCACCCCAAACGACTTTTGAGCTTGCTACATCATGATTCAACAATTGCTGGTTACTTTTCCTCCTATGTTATTTGGCGCACAAGCGCTACTGACTTTGCTTTTAATCAAGGGCGATATTTGTCCGGGTCAGCGAGGTCGTCTACACAAAATGTTACCTGCAATAGGAGTCATGTGGCTGGCAGTGGCATCATTGCGCATTGAGGCGTTTATGGTGGTGTTTGCGATCTTCTATTTCTATTCTCAGGTTCAGACCAAAAAAACGCGTGAGAAAGGGCCAATTTGGGCATTGCACCTGGCGAATGGTTTGGCGTTTGCCTATGTCAGCATTCAAGTATTTGAACAGGCTAACTGGCCAGCGGCGTTTGCAATGGCGTTCATGATCTTCTTTCTTGGGGCTTCATTCTCTCAACTGCTACTTACGATTGCGCGTAGCCGTTTACAAGCGTTTCATCGAATCTTACCAGTAACCGGTATTGTATCTGGCATGTTGTTGGTGATTGCGACGCTGTTTTCCTCTTACCAGTTGGATGAGGCAGCATTAAGTGCCGCAACTCAACCAATATTCATTGCCTTGGCGATGTTGATCTCTTCTATTGTGGTTTGGTGTTGGCACATTTTCACCCATAAAAAACCTGAGAAAGTGCAGCTTAGTATCGCTTTCTTATTTGCTCTTGTTTCTATGACAAGCCTGCAAAGCTTGTTTTCAATGATCGCTTAATATCCCGTTTGTGAGCTCACGATCTAGAGTGGGCTCACTTTAAATTCGCCAGATTATGTCTACGCTGTATATATACCCGATCACTTGAGGTTATTTGGGGTATAAACCTTGTCGAAGAGGAGTGTCGCGATGGATTTAAGCAATGTAGGTAATCTGGATAGCATTATTCTGTTAGGTATCGTCAACGAAAAACTACGCTTAGAGTGTGACAGTTTTGACGAATTAGTATCGACTTATGAAATGGATACAGAGTCGGTAGTAGGCAAGCTGGATATGCTTGGCTACCAGTACGACCCTCTCACAAACCAATTCAAATCGTACGAACGCTAACAACGTTCAACATCTCCCATTCTTAAGCCATCTTGATGCCATCGAGGTGGCTTTTACATTGTTGTCTTGCGGTCGCGAAAAACGCCTGTAAATAGCGTTTGTCTTTCTCTGAGTTTCGAACAGCTGCAAACAGGCGACGCCACAACCCATTGCCAAATGGCTTACTGGTAATTAATCCTTGTCGAGAAAATTCTGAAATGGCCCAGTTCGGCAGCGCAGCAACCCCTAATCCAGCCGATACCATTTGTACTAACATCAATGTGTTGTCTGCTTGCTTCCACTTAGCTGGCTCCACACCGGCTGGTTGTAAGAAGTGTTTAACCACATCAAGTCGCTGTTTTTGAACCGGATAAGAGAGCATGGTTTGATCGGCAAGATCTTGAGGTTCAATAATCGCTTTATCAGCCAGTGGGTGGCTGGTGGACGTGATTAGGCGCATTTCAAAGTCAAACAAAGGCTCGTAGTGCACCTCTGAACGCGGCTGAATATCCGAAGTAATAACCAAATCCAGCTCTCCGGCGAGTAGGGCAGGTAAAGGCTCGAATCCAAAGCCTGAAGAAAAATCCAGCGTCACACTAGGCCACGCCAACTGGTATTCCTTAAGGGCAGGCATCAGCCATTGAAAACAAGAATGACATTCGATAGCCATGTGCAATCGGCCATTAACGTCTTCTTTCAAACTTGCCAGTTCATTCTCTGCTCTAGCGAGTTTCGGTAAAATATCTTCTGCAAGGCGCAATAGAATTTCACCTTCTGAAGTGAATTTCACCGGGCGGGTTTTCCTAAGAAACAACTGCCCACCAATGCGAGACTCCAGATCCTTAATTTGGTGCGAAAGAGCTGATTGAGTCAAATGCAACGCAGTTGCCGTGGCCGTCAGCGAGCCCGTATCTCGAAGCGAGGTAATAGTACGCAAGTGTTTTAGCTCTATCATGAATCTCTTTCATCCTTTAATGCTCACCATGAACTTAATTAACTTAACTGCAAAATATAGAAATGTAAACGTCTAGACGTCTATTAATTAAAGGTATTGGTGCGTTTTACGATCGCATTATGAATTTTTTTAATAAACAAGTTGAATATTTAGACCTTGTCCAATTTTAGTCTGAGAGAGATAGTTTAGCCATCCAGACATCCTACCGGTTAAGCCAGAGATGTTCTGACCAAAATAAACTGAATAATAAGGACTAGGGAAATGGCGACAATCACACACATACTTGGCTACCCACGCATTGGTGAAAAACGCGAACTGAAATTTGCGCAGGAAAAATACTGGCGCGGAGAAATCGATCAAGCACAACTCCAGCAGGTTGGCGCGCAGCTAAGAGCAAACAACTGGCAAGTACAAAGCGATGCGGGTTTGAGTTTTGCCACTGCCGGCGACTTTGCCTGGTATGATCACGTACTGACAACAACATTGTTACTGGGCCACGTACCAAAGCGTCATGCCGAGGGCACACCTAACCTAGATACTTTGTTCAAGGTTGGTCGAGGCCAGTCACAGGCTGGTTGTGGCTGTGCAGGCGCAGCAGCCTCTGACATGACTAAGTGGTTTAATACCAACTACCACTACATTGTGCCGGAATTTAGCAAAGACGATACTTTTGAGGTGAGCTGGCCGCAGCTATTTGAAGAGGTGAGTGAAGCCGTTAACGCGGGACACAAGGTTAAGCCTGTTCTACTTGGTCCATTAAGTTACTTGTACTTGGGTAAAGAAGTTGAAGAAGGCTTTGACCGCCTGTCATTGTTACCAAGATTGCTCACCGCGTATCAAGCAATTTTGGCTAAATTGGCTGCACTGGGTGTGGAATGGGTACAAATTGATGAGCCTATTCTGTCTCTTGAGCTGGAAAGTCAATGGGCGGATTCATTTAAACTGGCGTATCAAATCATACGCAGTGACGTAAAAGTGCTGCTAACGACTTACTTTGACGCTGTTACCGATACACTGGACAAAATTGTCGAGTTACCTGTTGATGGTTTGCACATTGACTTGTCTGCAGCGCCAGACCAGCTTGATGAAGTTGTGGAAAAACTACCACAAGGTTGGGTGTTATCGGCTGGCGTTATCAATGGACGCAATGTTTGGCGAGCGGATCTAAGTGCGCAACTGGCGAGATTACAACCGGTAAAAGAGAAGCTAGGCGATAAGCTGTGGGTTGCAAGCTCATGCTCATTACTGCACAGCCCGGTAGATCTAGAGCTTGAAACAGCGCTGAGTGAAGAAGTAAAAAGCTGGTTCGCCTTTGCTAAACAGAAAGTTACCGAGGTAGCCCTGTTAGGTAAAGCACTGGACGGCGATCAAAATGCGATTCTGGCATGCGACACCTACAGCCAGCCAATCAATGCGCGTAAAACGGCGACCCACGTGAATAAACCTCAGGTGCAGGCTCGTATTAATCGCATCACCGCGGAGCTAACACAACGCAGTGCTCCTTATCCTGAGCGTGCTGCGCATCAGGCCGAAGTACTGGGGTTACCGCTGTTGCCAACCACGACTATCGGTTCTTTCCCTCAAACCGGTGAAATTCGTGTTCAGCGCAGCGCGTATCGCTCTGGTCAACTTTCTGAATCAGATTATATTTCCGCACTGAAAGGGCATATTGCTGATGCGGTAAAACGTCAGGAAGCTCTGGATCTGGACGTGTTGGTGCACGGTGAAGCTGAGCGTAACGATATGGTTGAATACTTCGCAGAAAACCTGGCTGGTTTCCAAACAACCAAATTCGGTTGGGTTCAGAGTTACGGTTCTCGCTGCGTGAAGCCTGCTATTGTCGTTGCGGATATCGAGCGTGAAAAACCAATCACGGTTGAGTGGTCAACGTATGCACAATCTTTGACCAGCAAACAAATGAAAGGAATGCTGACCGGCCCTGTTACGATTCTGTGTTGGACATTCCCGCGTGAAGACATTACTCGTAAGGAGATCACCCAACAGTTGGCGCTGGCGCTGCGAGATGAAGTTTCTGACTTACAAAATGCAGGCATTAATATCATCCAGATTGACGAGCCTGCGATTCGTGAAGGGTTACCGCTTAAGAAGCGTGATCATAAAGCTTACCTGGAATGGGCTGTGGATGCGTTTAAGATTTCTGCAGGTAGTGCGAAGCCGGAGACGCAGATTCATACTCATATGTGTTACAGCGAGTTCAATGAAATCATTGACTCAGTTGCGGCACTGGATGCAGATGTGATTACCATTGAGACATCACGTTCAAACATGGAATTGCTAAAAGCGTTTGAAGAGTTTAATTATCCAAATGAAATCGGTCCTGGAGTTTATGATATTCACTCACCAAACATTCCAAGTGAAGAGTGGATTGAAGGTCTGATCAAGAAAGCGGCAGAAAAAATTCCGGTACAACGTTTATGGGTGAATCCAGATTGTGGTCTAAAAACACGAAACTGGGCAGAGACAGAGGCAGCGTTGGCGAACTTAGTCTCGGCAGCGAAAAAGCTGCGTACTGAGCTAGCATAAACAGCAGTTAAAGAAAAAGCAGGGGTGAGCCCCTGCTTTTTTGTATCTTTTAACCAGCCATTCAAATGCGATGCTTGGACGGTATCCAATACTGAGCTCGCTCGGCAAATTACTGTGATTAATTGCTACAGCGTTGTTCTGAAATCAGTTCATCCGCCATCAATTGACCGCGCGTATTACGCACTTTCACTCTATACATTAAACCCATATTGATATGATCTCGGATTTCTGGTTTGTGGCAAAATGTGTAGATACTCGAGTTAAGCATTTGTGCTAATGGTTTCGCTCCCATCGCGCCGTCGTTATAAATCATCATCATTTCAACGACATTCTTGTTAGAAGAAACCCGCATAATTTGCAGAGGTCCATATTCCATAGGTAGACCAGCAGAGAGAACACCGGCACGATTAGATGCCATCAGTTCCAGCTGACGCTCTTTATCCGCGGTAGACGTACAGCCTGCTAGCGCACCAAGCGCCAGAAACAAACACAGTAATTTTTTCATAAATTAAAACACTTTTTTGAACGGTTTGACGATCACGTTTTCGTAAACGCCCGCCGCCACGTAAGGGTCTTTATCTGCCCAGGCTTTTGCGTCTTCCAAAGAATCAAACTCTGCTATGACGGTGGAACCGGTAAATCCCGCTTCTCCTGGGTTGTCAGAATCAATCGCTGGCATTGGGCCTGCGGTTAGAAGTCGTCCTTCGTCCTGAAGTTGTTGCAAACGTTCCAGGTGTTGAGGGCGAACACTCATACGCTTTTCTAATGAATTCTCGATGTCCTGAGAAAAGATGACATACCACATAGCATAGTTCCTTAATTGGTAGGTTGAAGTCCTAATTTAACGACTTTTTGGTGGCTCTCACAAGTTAACAATAGAAAATGTGAGAATTTTCCTTCTATTAGAACCGTTTCAAACCTATTTTGCGATAGGGCGAGGTTTACCTTCACTGTCGATCGCGACGTAATTAAAGGTTGCATCACACACCATAAAGCGATCTTCAATGCCGTCTACTTTCACCGGTTTCACCCATACTTCAAGGTCGACACTCATTGAAGTGCGGCCGATGTTTTTACATACACCGTAACAACAGACGACATCACCGACGCTCACTGGTTTTCTAAACGTAATGCTCGAAACAGAAACGGTGACGACGCGTCCGGAAGAAATTTCTTTCGCCAAAATAGCACCAGCTAAGTCAAGCTGAGACATAATCCAGCCACCAAAGATATCGCCGTTCGCATTGGTATCAGCAGGCATTGCGAGGGTACGAAGCAGTAGTTGGCCTTTCGGAGAGTTAAATTCTTGGCTCATTGTGACATCCTAAATCATCGTCAGCGCTTAAATGGGACCAATCTCAGTAAGTAAAAGTTCCCAAGCATTTTCATCTGCCAGGATGTTCTGTTAGTTACTATGATGGATAACAAGCGCAAATATTAATTGGAACAGTAACAAAACAGCGACCCGAAGGTCGCTGTTAAAAATAATTTGCGCGGATTATAGCAAAGCTGAGCCGTTATTCATCAACCGAAACATCGGAGGAGCTATTTTTCTGCTCTTTTGGCATGTGTTTGTAGATGTAAAAACCAGTAGCGATCATATAACTGAATGTCGCTATCAGCAGACCAAACACCTTAAAGTTAACCCAGACATCGAGTGGCAGTTCGTAGGCAACATAAATGTTTAAGCCTGCGCAGAAAGAGAAGAAGCCGACCCAAGCCCAGTTGATGCGTGTCCAAATGTTTTCAGGAAGAGAGATCTCTTTTCCTAGCATCCCTTTTATTGCTGATTTGCCCATCGCGTGACTGACCGCAAGACCAATAGCAAATACCATGTAAACAATGGTCACTTTCCATTTGATGAAGTTGTCATCGTGGAGAAATATGGTCATGCCACCAAATACAGCCACCATCACGAAAGTGATTAACTGCATTTTTTCCACTTTTTTGTAAAGCGCAAACGTCAGGACGATTTGAATAGCGGTCGCGACGATGAGTGCTCCGGTCGCAACGTAAATGTCGTACATCTTATACAAGGCAAAGAAGACAATGAGTGGAATAAAATCAAGAATTTGCTTCATGTTGCAGAAAACTACCTGGTTATTGAGTTGTTCACAGTCTAGCGGAATCTGACGCAATGTGAATAGCTCGAGACAATTGGATACAAAAATTGCCGCGACAATGGCGGCAATCCTTGTCTCTAATTTATAGTTTAGGCGACATTCTGGTATTGGGGGATACGCGTTTTGACATCTTCTAAATAGCCTTCACACAAAAGGTTATCTACTGTGGCAGCGAGTTCGTCATTGGTCATGATGCCGCATGATGACTTGCCCGTCATCAGATTGAGGTATTGGTGATACTCATTTTCGGAATAGTGACCGATACGATCTAACAATAGTGCTTTAATACCATGATGAATCAAGCTGCGATATGTGTCTCTGCTGGGTAACATTGTCATCTCCCTTTAACATTTTTCTACCCGTGCCTAATGCTATGATTTAGGTAGCTCTACTTGTATAAGCATAAGCTATGCCAAGTAATTTAAAGTGAGTTTGACTCAGTGGGTTGGTTTTGAATGAGCCACGTCTGTATTACCTCTCGCAACGCATTTAAGGTTGTTGGCTTGTTCAAGCGGCCATCCATGAGTTTAGAAATCTGTGCGAGCTCTAAATCTCCAGATTCCCCTGATAACGCGATGACCTTGACGGAAGGAGAGATTGCTTTAATACGTTGGCTGGCATCAAAACCATTCATAACCGGCATTTGCACATCCATCAGAACCAAATCGACTTTGTGAGATTGAATCATCTCTATTGCAGTCGCGCCGTTATTTGCCTGCAAACATTGGACACCTAATTGTTTCAAATACAGCTGAACTAATGTGCGTTGCACCTCTTTATCATCAACAATGAGCACTGTTGGTGCATGTTCGCCGACTTTTAACTCTTTCATTACATTAGACTTAGCTTCGTCTTTTGCACTGCTTCCGTGTTCCGAGTTAACCATAAACGTTTCTGCTTTTGGTGAGTTCGGTACGACAGGAAAGTAAAGATAGAACTCCGTGAACTCTCCCTTTACAGAGTGGCATTCTATTCGCCCGCCAAATGAACGCATTACTCGCTGACAATAACTTAGCCCCAGACCACTCCCACCGCTTTTTTGGTAGGAAAAGAAGTCGTCAAAGATCTTATGCACAATGGTGTTATCGATGCCAGGCCCGGTATCACGAAAGATTAATACGTTCTCATACGGTCCAGTTTGAGTACTCATTTCAATTTGACTTGCAGGATAAGAGTCAAAGTAATAAACCGCATTGCGGATCAAGTTAAAAATAACGAAGTTAAACAGGGTTTCATTTAACATCACCACAAAATCATCTTGTTGAGGCAGTTTTACTCGATCGAGACTCTTTTCGTTCTCAAAACCATAGCGAGTGATCGCCTGATTCACCGCGTTGTGAATAGAAGTTGCTACTTGTGGCTCTTGTTCGGGCGATGTGTCGCTGACCTCTCTTAATATGATATCAATCAGTTGCCGACCACGCTGAATTGCCGCTTGCCCCTTATTGATGTCGCCTTTTAGTGTTTCTGGTGGAAACTGGGATTCAATATGTTGAGTCAAAACCTCAAATTGCAATTGTACTTGCGTAAGAG